>JANDJC010000028.1 GCA_024331045.1 Nitrospira sp. | reverse complement strand
GCACTTGTGATCGTCGCCGGTGTGGTCGGAGCGGCGGCGCTCCACCTCGTTCCCATTGTTGTCAGTGCTGTCGCCGGCTGCGTGCTGCTCATCCTGGCCGGCTGCTTGACGATGCAGGAAGCTTACAGTGCCATCGAGTGGAGAATTATTGTTCTGTTAGCCGGCGTCCTTGCGCTGGGAGTGGCACTAGAAAAGACCGGCACCGCCCTCTTATTGTCGAAGTGGCTGATCGCCACGGTGGGGATCTGGGGTCCCGTGGCGCTTGTGTCGGCGTTGTACTTGGCGACCTCGCTGCTCACCGAGACCATGTCGAACACTGCGACTGCCGCGCTGCTTGCACCCATTGCCATCGCCGCGGCTCAATCGATGAACCTGGACCCTCGCCCATTTCTGATGGCTATTACCTTCGCTGCCTCGGCGAGTTTTATGACTCCCGTCGGCTATCAAACAAATACGCTGATCTATGGACCTGGCCACTACTCATTTTCGGATTTTGTGCGTGTCGGTACGCCGCTGAATTTTCTCTTTTGGATCTTGGCCACGTTGCTGATTCCGGTCTTTTGGCCGTTTCAGCCGGCGTGAGGTGAGCTGGAGCCCTGCACCCAAGTGCGGGGATGCCACGACAATAGACCCGCACGGATTCGCTGACCAATGGGGGAGACCATGGACGTTCTGCACGAGATAATGAGTGTAATCACAGGATGGCTCAATGCTCCGCTGTTCGCAGTTGGCACAACTCCCGTCACCCTATGGACGATTGCTTCGCTGATTGCTTTGTTCATCCTGCTGCTCTGGTCGACACAGAAGCTCAAAAACTGGATTGTCCTGACGCTTCTCGCCAACAGCAACATCGACATTGGTGTCCGGCAAGCCACCGGTTCGATCATCCGCTACACCGTTATCGCCATCGGCTTCGTCGTGATTCTCCAATCGGTCGGCATCGATCTCAGCACGATCACGGTCCTGGCTGGCGCGTTAGGGATCGGCGTCGGCTTCGGCCTGCAAACCATCACCAACAATTTGGTCAGCGGCCTGATCCTTCTGTTCGAACGACCGATCAAGATCGGCGACCGCATCGAGGTAGGTCAAGTGACGGGAGACGTCGTGGACATCTCGGCCCGCGCCACGACGGTCATCACCAACGATAACATCGCGATCATCATTCCGAACGCCGAGTTCATCAATTCCAAAGTGATCAATTGGAGCTATACGACCAGAGATGTGCGCTTCAACTTCCCCGTGCGGGTTTCTTATCGCGAAGATCCAGAACGGATACGCCGCCTCTTACTGGAGGTGGCACACAGTCATCCCGGCGTGCTCAAAGAAAGAAAACCGGACGTGCTGTTTCAGGAGTTCGGAGAAAGTTCCCTGCAGTTCATCCTCCGCGTGTGGACGAGAGATTATACGGACCGCCCAGGGGTGCTCAAAAGCGAACTGTACTATGCCATCAGCAAAACGTTCCGCGAGCATGGCATCGAGATTCCATATCCACAGCGTGATCTCCACATCAAGGATGGCAGCCTGACAATCATGACGCCCGAGCCGCCGGCTTCGTCCTGAGGAGCCGGAGCGCGCAGGGGCGACTCCCCTTTCACTCGCCACGGACGATTGGTGGACAATCGATAGGCGGAAAGTGCGGGGACCCGATTCCGCCAGGGGAACGGCTCAGCGGGCGACGCGCACGGCCCTGACGATCTTGGCGCCCTTGACCTGTTCCAAAAATCGCTCCGTCGGAACGGACAGATGCATGACCTGCACTTCCTGCCATCCTTTGTTGACCGCCCCTTCGTGGCCGTGCATCTCGTTCACCCACTGGTCAATGCTGGTCAATGTGCTCTTCGGTAGTGCCTTCGTTGAAATTGACCCAGAAGAGAAACGGCTGGGACATCGCTTGCGCATCGCTCGACGCCGACTGATCATTCGACTGTTGGGCCGTCATGATGGTTTCCTGCCGCGGCATGGCGCCTTTCGAGACATCGACCTCCGTGGCCTTCGGTCGTTTCATGAGATCCTTGTTCTGCTCGACCAATCTGGCCATTTCTTTGGACAGCCGCTCATTGGCCACGGTCAAACTGCGGATTTCGGCCTCGAGTTGCTGGTCCATTTGCGTTGGACTGATGAGCAACTCCGCCATCCACTCGACATCACGCCCGCTTTTCTTTTGCCGCTGTTCGATTTCCCACCTCACCGTCACCATGCCGGATGCGACGGTTTCCTGAGCGGACGACAATCGGGCGATCACCGCTTGCAACTCGACCATGCCTCGCTGCTGAGACTGGATGGTGTTCACGGCTTCGGCTTGTACCCTTGCGAGGGTATCGATTCGCTGTTCGAGCTTTATCGCTTCGGCCCGCGTGACGGCCGGAGAGGAGCGTTCTCCGTTCATCCAGTCCCTGAATCGATCGGCCGCCAACCAAAGAACCACGATCGCCAGCGCGACCTGTGTCACAATGGCGACGCGGGCTGAAACAGTCGTCGCCTCAAACGGACGGAGGGGCGAAGCTCCGACCATCGCTCTCACGAGCCGACGCCATGAATCAGGTACGGGCATGAATCAGGTACAGGATGGTACACGGCGCTCACCGACCCGCCTCGAGCCGTGTTGTGGATAGAGAGCTCGATGGGCTTGGGGACTACGATATTCATGACGCCTCCGCTCGGAAAGATGCCGCATTGGACAAATGTTCACGATCCCGGCGGACTTTTGTCCCTTGCCCGCTCCGCCGTGTGATCGGTAAAAGTGACGTCCACATCGTGCCATCGCAGATGGCCATTCATCACTCTTACTCCTAACCATGGAGGGTATCATGAACCGTTTGAGCGGATTCTTGGCGGTGGCGGCATTTCTTTCATTCAGCTTGATCGCTCCCTTGTCGTTTGCCGGTGAGGAAGAAAAGAAAGAAGAAAAGAAGGGCGGCCACGTGGTGGTGTTGAGCGACGACAAGCAGGATGAAAAGAAGGAAGGCGGAAAGTAGGTATTGGCGGACCGGAGAGACGCGGCCGACGGCCGCGTCTCTCTTTCACGAAGACGCCACCACGGCAAGTCCTTAGCAGATTCTCGGTAACTGTTCACCCGACAACAGGTCCAAGATCCGATTCGTCCCGACCACCGTCCGCAGAATCACCGGCGGTGAACAGCGATCCGAGACCGAACCAATCAGAGCCGCCTTTCCAGACACCGCATGCCTTCGCATCACAGCCAGTGCCGGCTCAATCTGTGATGCCGGCACCATCGCGACAAATCGTCCTTCGTTCGCCACGTACAGAGGATCGAGGCCCAACAGTTCACAGGCCCCACGCACCGGGTCAAGGACGGGGATAGCCATTTCGTCAATCACAATGCCGACCCCGGCCGCTTCAGCAATTTCATTGAGCGCGGAGGCCAATCCACCGCGCGTCAGGTCCCGCAGACAATGAATCTCGACACCACTGACAATTAGATCTTCCACAACCCCATGCAACGGCGCTGAATCACTCTGCACCTCACCGGCAAACGCCAGTCCCTCCCGCACGCTCAACACGGCCACACCATGGGAACCCACGTCGCCACTGATCAGGATCGCGTCTCCAGGCTGAACCATTTGGGGTGAGAGACAAACACCGGGCGGCACCACACCGATCCCAGCCGTATTGATGAAGATGCCGTCGCCCTTCCCCCGATCGACGACCTTCGTATCTCCGGTGATGATCGACACCCCGGCCGCCCGCGCCGCCTCGGCCATCGACGTCACGACCTGACGAAGGACATCCAGACTCAGACCCTCCTCCAGAATAAATCCTGCGCTCAGGTACAACGGCTTGGCCCCGCACATGGCGAGATCGTTGACCGTGCCATAAACCGCAAGCCTGCCGATGTCACCGCCTGGAAAGAACAAGGGACGCACCACATAGGAATCAGTCGTGAAGGCCAGCGTGCCCTTCTCCACCGGCCACGTAGCGCCATCGTGCAAGAGGGAGAGCAGGGGATTATCAAAGGCATGGACGAACACCTCTTGAATCAGATCACGCATCAGGCGGCCTCCGCCGCCATGGGCCAATTGAACGGTTTTTTTTTCGATAGCCGGCAAGGGACAGGATGGTTCAAAAGATGTGTCGTTCATCATGATCATCTCTCATTGGACGGGTGAGAGGCCCACAATTCTGCCCGTGAGCGACAGTTGCCAGCTCCCGGTTGTCAGCTCATCACAATTCAAGGCTCCTCACCCCGTTTAAAGCTCGTCACCATTTGAAACTGAGAACGTGGAACTGACACCTTCTTGTCTTCTGCTTGCCGCTCACCCGGCGCCGCTTTTCCTGTAGCGATAATAGGCGGAGCAGGCCCCTTCGCTCGACACCATCGGCGCGCCCAACGGCCTCTCTGGCGTGCACCTCGTGCCGAAGGCGGGACAGTCTGGTGGTTTGAGCAGACCTTGCAACACCAGGCCGCTCTGACACTCCGGATGTTCTTGCGCGGCCGGCCCATACTGAGCCAGCACGTCGCGAAACCGAACCGTCGCGTCGAATTCCGCATAGGCCGACTTGATGCGGAGCCCGCTTCGGGGAATCTCACCGATGCCCCGCCAGATACGTGATGACGGCTCAAATACCTCATCCACAACAGCTTGGGCCTGTCGATTCCCCTCACGGCTCACCGAGCGCACATATTGGTTCTCAACTTCGGCCCGGCCTTCTTCCAACTGGCCGACCACCATCGCGATCCCCTCCAACACATCCACCGGCTCAAACCCCGTCACGACGATGGGCACTCGATATCGCGCCGCAATGGCCTCATAGTCTTCGTAGCCCATGACCGTACACACATGACCGGCAGCCAGAAACCCCTGAATGCGATTCTGCGGAGAGGACAGGATCGCCTCCATCGCCGGAGGGACCAACACATGGGCGACCAGCAGGCTGAAATTGGGAAGGCCCATCGTTTTGGCTTGGACCACCGCCATCGCCCACGGGGGCGCGGTAGTCTCGAATCCCACCGCAAAACAGACAACCTGCCGATGAGGATTCACGCGAGCCAGTTCCAGTGCATCCAGCGGCGAATAGATGATCCGCACATCCGCCCCCTCCGCCTTGGCACCGAAAAGGTCGCCCTGTGAACCAGGCACCCGCAACATGTCACCGAACGAACAGAGAATCACACCCGGTTGCCGCGCCAGCCGGACCGCGTCATCGATCAAGCTGACCGGCGTGACACAGACCGGACACCCGGGCCCATGGACAAGCGTGAGGTTCTTGGGCAACAGTTCGTCCAGGCCGAACCGCACGATCGAATGGGTCTGTCCCCCGCAGACCTCCATGATCGTCCAGGGCCGGCTGACCGTCTGCTTGATCCGCTCCGCGAGCGCCGTTACCACGGCGCGATCGCGAAATTCATCGACGTATTTCACCTGGATTTCACACCCTCTCTTCCTGTAGCAGATTGCTGCTCTTCCCCTTCCACTCTGTCTTTCACTTCCATCGCTGCCAGCTCGGCATAGGCCTCCAACGTCCGCCTGGCCTCTTCTTCATTGAGCCTGCTGATCGCGAAGCCGACGTGCACCATCACGTAATCGCCGACGGTGGCATCAGGCACGAGCGCCAATGAGACGGTTTTCGTCACGCCGCCGAATGAGACCGTGGCGGTGCGGAGCGGATCATCGGCGATCTGCAAGACCTGTCCGGGAACCGCAAGACACATCACTTACCCCTTTCTTTCACGATGCCCATCACGAACCTGACAGGCAGCGACCACCGCCTGCCCCACCGACAAGCCCCCATCGTTGGGCGGCACCAGTCGATGGCGATAGACCGTCAAATCGGCTTTTTCTAACCCCTGTCGGGCCAAGGACAGCAACAGCCCGTTCTGAAAGCAGCCGCCGGTCAGGACAACACGAGGGAGCCCCGCCGCTTGGGCAATTCGCACGATCATCTGAGCGAGCCCCCGGTGAAATCGAGCCGCGATCCGTTCGGGACTCACCCCCTGCTGAAGATCCCGTACCACCTCACTCACCATGGGACGCCAATCAACCATTAGGCGGTTCTCGCCCGCATCGGCCTTTACAACTTCGAAAGAATAGGCCCCCGTCTCTCCGCATGCTTGCCCCCGTTCCGCCGCATATTCGACCGCCATCGCCGCCTGGCCTTCAAAGGAAGGATGGTGGCACAGACCGGTCAGCGAGGCGACGGCATCGAACAGCCGCCCCATACTCGTCGTCCAGGGTGAGACGACATTGGATGTAAGCAGGGCTGCCAGCCGTTCACGCTCCATAGCCGTCACCTGCCATGAGGGGAGCCGTTGAGCCGGCATCTGTTCACCCATCAGGTCCCACAACAACGAAGCAGCGGATCGTGTCGGCTCCTTCACGGCCGCCTCTCCTCCCGGCAGTCGAAAGGGTCGGAGATGAGCAAACCGCTCAAACCTGTCGAGCGTGACGATCAGGAATTCCCCACCCCACACGACCCCGTCCGTTCCATACCCCGCTCCATCCCAGGCGATGCCCAAGACCGGACCATCCAGTCCGTGCTCCGCCATGCAGGACACCACATGGGCATGGTGGTGCTGAACAGGAACCAGCGGCACGGACAGCCGCGACGCCAGCTCACGGGCGAAGATTGACGAGCGATAATCGGGATGGAGATCACAGGCAATGAGCGTGGGAGTGACGTCCAGCAACAGTTGAAGATCCTCGACCGCTTGCCGGAAGGCATGGTTCGCCTCCAGGGTTGAGAGATCGCCAAGGTGTTGGCTCATCCACAGGCGATCCTGTTGGAGCAAGGCCACCGTATTTTTGAGATGCCCGCCAAGGGCAAGCACCGTTTCCTTTGTCCGATTGGCTTCCCCCCTTACACGGATGGGTCGCGGCGCATAGCCTCTGGCTCGGCGAAGGACCATGGTCGCATCGAGTCCGGCTCTTCTCCCTTCCTCAACACCCACCCGCACCACCGAGTCATCGACCGGTCTTGCGATCGGCCGATCATGGACCAGGAAGGCATCGGCAATCCCGCCCAGTCGTCTCACCGCCTCTCGCTCGTCGGTCACGATCGGCTCCTCCGACCGGTTGCCACTGGTCGCCACCATCGGTTGTCGGAGTTTCTGCATGAGCAGATGATGCAAGGGCGTCGTCGGCAAGAGGGCACCTATAAAGGGATTGCCCGGTGACACCGCCGGTGCCAGCTTGCTCTCACACCGCCGTCGGACCAGGACGATCGGCGCCTGCGGCGAGAGAAGCAGTGCCTCCTCGTCCGGTGACAGAAGACAATGGTCCCGTATCCCCTCCAGCGACGGGAACAGCACGGCGAACGGTTTGTCCGGCCTCTGTTTTCTCACCCGCAGTCGCCGCACCGCCTCATCCGATCCGGCGTCCACCCACAGTTGAAACCCGCCCAGTCCCTTGATCGCGACGATGCGCCCTTCTCGGAGCAAGGCTCCCGCATGACTCAGCGCTTCTTCACCACGCTGGATCTCACGGCCTTGCTCGTCCCACAACGCCACCTGGGGTCCACAAGCAGGGCAGGCGATCGGCTCGGCATGAAAACGTCGGCTCCCGACAGCGTCGTATTCGGCTTGGCAAGCGAAGCAGAGTGGAAAATCCTTCATCGTCGTGCGGCGCCGGTCATAGGGCATGTCGGTGAGAAGGCTATAGCGGGGACCACACTGGGTGCAGGTGATAAACGGATAGCGAAACCGGCGATCGGACGGGTCGTTGAGCTCACGCAAGCACTCGGCGCAGACGGCCAAATCCGGCGGGATCACGAGAGCTCGGTGGCCATCCTCTTCGCTGGCATGAATGGAAAAATTCGTTTGATCACAGGGAGACATCTCTCGATAGGTGAGGGTCTCCACCAAGGCCGAAACAGGAGCGTCGGTCAGAAGGCGATGACGAAACTGTTCGATAGAAGGCGCAGGTCCTTCCGTCTCAATCACCAGACCGTTCGTCGTATTGCGGACCCAGCCCCCCAGGTCCAGCTCGCGAGCCAGACGATAGACAAAGGGGCGAAACCCCACCCCCTGCACCGTTCCCTCCACCTCAATCCGAATCCGCCGAACCCGCTGCCTCGTCGCCTTGTCCCTGGCCACGGTCATTCCTCAACCACGACCTCGTGCACCACCACCTCCGGAGCCTCCTGCCCCTGGAGCATCGTTCCACCGCAGCGGGGGCAGAGGGCCACCCCTTCAAGGGTTCCATCCCAGCGGCAACGAGGGCACCAGCCCTTTCCATCAAATGGCCTTATTTCTACCGTCGCCCCCTCAAGCCTCGTGCCTCGTGCCGCCAATTCAAACGATGTCTGAATGGTGGAGGGCTCATGTTCCATCATATGGGAACCGAGACGCACCTTGAGCCGCACCGTCAAGGGCTTGGCTCCAGGGCTACTCGCCAACCCTGCTTCCACGGCCTTCACGACCTGTTTCATGAGGTGGAGCTCGTGCACTGAGATTCCTCGACTTCTTGTGTGATCCGCGCAACTACGTGCCCCACCGCCTCTTCGACCGGTTGCGACAGGGATGGTCCCCATCCTGTCTCGGCCACTTCGATCCCATAGATGATCACCCTCTCGGGCAGCCGCCCCAAGGTCCTGCCCAACTCAATCGTCTCCGCCACGCCAACACCATGGGTCGATCGACAGGTCAGGTTCCGCGCAATCGGGCCGGTCGAGGCATCCAAGCGATGGATTGTCCCTGGAGGCTTCCCGCTGGACACCGCGTCGATGAGCAGAACAACCAGCGCGCCGTCCATCAGATCGAGCAGGTCTGTTCCCGCCTGTTGAGCCTCGATGACCTGAGCCCCTTTGCCGATCTTCTCGCGGAGCCGCCGCGCCGCCACAAGGCCTGCGGCATCGTCGCCGCGCCACTCGTTGCCGAGGCCGATGATGCGTACGCTCGTTCTGTCTGACGGTCGGCAGGAACTCCCGACGTCGTGCGGCATGGCATCATTGCGAAGAGCTTCGGTCATCATCCGGCCAGACTCATCAGAGATCACGCTGAAGCTCAAGCTTCAAGAAGTGGGTCGCGCAGGAGATACAGGGATCATAACAACGAATCACCTTCTCGCAGGCCAGAGCGATCACGTCATCCGATTCAGTCAACAGACGAGGGAGGAACAGCCGCAGATCCTCTTCGATTCTCCCTTGGTTTTGCGACGTGGGGGGAACGATCTTGGCCTCACGGATTACACCGTGCTGATCGATTCGATAGCGGTGGTAGAGAATCCCGCGTGGCGCCTCGGTGCAGGCCATCCCCACGCCGGCCTTCACCGTAACCGGCAACGAGGAAACTGGCGGTGGCTCGTACAAATCGATCAGCCGCAGGGCCTCCTCCAGCGCGTAGAGCATCTCCACGGAACGGGCGACAATTCCTTGAAAGGGATTGCGAAGCGGCAACGACAGCCCGACGTCCGCCCATACCTCCATCACCGCCGGAGGCAACCGATCGTGATTGAGATTCACGCGGGCCAGGGGGCCGACCTGATAGGGAGCGCCGTGCAGCCTGCAATGGAGCGCGGTGGAATAGGGCACCTGCTGTTCTTCACAATGCCGCTCGAACTCGTCGGCGGTAATATCAAGGCCGTTGGACGAGACGATCCGTCCCTCATTAAACGGATATTCGCGGTCATGACGCAGCGCAACGAAGGTGTAGTCGGGAACAAAATCCGGATACGAAAACGAGGCGACCCACCGGATCGTGTCGATCGCCGCGTCGCGGGCCCACAACAGCTCGTCTCTGAGCCCTTCCAATTCACGTCGGCTCGGAACACGAGAAAACCCGCCGACCTTCACCGACACAGGGTGCACGGAGCGGCCGCCCAACAGCGTCATGAGGGCGTTACCCGCCTTCTTGATCCGCAACCCCCTCGTCACGGCGGCCGCGTGATCTTTCGCCATTGCGATGCCGCTCTCATAACCCAGAAAATCCGGCGCGTGTAAAAGATACACGTGCAAGGCGTGGCTTTCGATCCATTCGCCGCAATAGAGGAGCCGCCGGAGATCCCGCAGCGGCCCTTCAACGCGCAGGCCGAAGATCCGCTCGATCGCGTGGACGGCGCTCATTTGATAGGCGACCGGACAGATCCCACAGATTCTGGCGACAATGTCCGGCACTTCCTCATAATGCCGGCCTTGCAAAAAGGCCTCGAAGAACCGAGGCGGCTCAAAGATCTTGAGTTCGACATCGTGCACGGCACCCTGTTTCACCGTGACCCGGAGCGCTCCTTCTCCTTCGACGCGGGCAATCGTGCCGATGGCGATCGTTCTGGTGCTGTTCGCCGGCTGAGAAACAGGGCTCTCTTCGCTCATGACCCCTCACTGTTCGTATGTTCAACCGCCCAGGCTTCGCTCTCGCGTCGGAACGATGCCGCAGCGCCGTTGATACCACGAAATCGTCGCACGACTTCGATGGGGATCAGCCCAAGCCGGTCGTGGAACTGTTTGGCCAACGACGAGGTATTGGGCGGGTGACCGGCTCCCTTCACCACCCCCTCCGCCGGGCCGAAGCAACCGTAACAGTCGCGCCCCATGCTCGGACAGATCGCGCCGCACCCGCCGCTGGTCACCGGTCCTAAGCAAGGCATCCCCTTGGCCACCACCACGCACACGTTTCCTCGCCGTTTGCACTCGAGACAGACACTGTCCGTCGGGATGCGAGGCTGGACTCCCGCCAACAGATCGGTGATGACGCGCCGCAACTGGTCTTTATCAATCGGGCAGCCCCTCAGCTCGTAATCGACCTTTACGTGGTCGGCAATCGGCGTGCTGGTGGCGAGCGTCCGAACGAAGTCCGGCCTGGGATAAACAACCTGTTTGTACGATTCAATGTCGGCCCAGTTGCGCAGGGCCTGAATGCCCCCAGCCGTGGCGCAGGCGCCGATCGTCATCAAAACCTTGGCCTGCTCCCGCACGGCCTTGATTCGCTCCCTATCCTCTTCAGTCGTGATCGACCCCTCGACCAGGGCGATGTCGTAGGGACCTGGGTCCATGCGGCTTGACGCCTCCGGAAAGTAGGCGATATCCAGCGCCTCCCCCAAGAGGAGCAATTCGTCTTCGAGGTTCAAGATGCTTAATTGGCAACCGTCGCAGGAGGCAAACTTAAAAACCCCCAATTTTGGCTTTTGCTCTCCTTTCATCAGAAGCGCCATCGTCCTGCCTCAGACCCCAGGTCGCCCCAACCACGATTCGATCCGATCGTATCGCATCACCGGTCCATCCTTGCACACAAAATAGGGCCCCATCTGACAGTGGCCGCAGAGACCGATTCCACATTCCATATGCCGCTCAAGCGACACATACACGGACGTCGCGGGCAAGCCCCGACGAAGCAGAATCGGCACGCCCACCCGCATCATGATCTCCGGTCCGCACATCAACACGACGGTCTGGACAGGATCGAACGACACCATCTCGAACAGCTCTGTCACCACGCCCACGTGGTAGCGCCAGAGTTTCCCTGGCCGGTCGCTCGTCAACAACACCTCCGTGTCGGGCTGTCGCTCCCACCGTTCGAACCGTTCATGAAAGACCAGATCTTCCGGCGTCTTGACTCCATGGAGGATCTTGACGGCTCCGTACTGATTGCGCCTACGGAAAATGTATTCGATGGCGCCCACCACCGGCGCGCACCCAAGGCCGCCGGTCACGATGACAAGGTCATGCCCCCGCGCTTCGTCAAGCGGCCAGCCCCTCCCAAACGGACCGCGAATCCCCAAGACATCGCCGGCCTGCAACCGTGCAACGGCATTCGTCACCCGACCCACGGCCCTGATCGTGTGGTCCAGATACTCCGGCTCATCCGGGTCCGACACGATGGAAATCGCCACTTCGCCGACCCCGAACAGAGAGACCATGTTGAACTGCCCGGCGGCGAATCGATATTGCCGCCGCTCGGCTTCATCGTTGATCCGGATCCGATAGGTGTGGATATCGGCCGTTTCCCGCATCTTCTCCACAATCGTCGCCGCATGAATCAGGTGGGGATTGATCATGGGTTGTCGGACCTCCGTGCCGCCGATCGTCCATCGGACGCCAGCAAGGCGGAGAGTTCTTCTCTCACATCGATCCCCACCGGACACCAGGTGATGCAGCGGCCGCAGCCGACACAACCGGACATGCCAAATTGGTCATGCCAGGCCGCGAACTTGTGGGTGAGCCACATCCGGTACCGGTCCTTGATCATCGGACGGATGTTCTTGCCGTGGATATAGCCATGCTCGTGGGTAAAGCAGGAATCCCACAGTCTGGTCCGCTCCGTGTGCTGCCCATCGAGAGTCGGTGCATCCTCGATCGTGTGGCAAAAGCAGGTGGGGCAGACCATCGTGCAGTTGGTACAGGCAAGACAACGGGCCGCGACATCATCCCACCGTGGATGGTCATAGGCGTCGTAGAGCGCCTGTGGCAAGGCTGCCTGCTCTTGAAGGCGCCCTTGGCTTTCGGCGCAGGCGCCAATTCGCTTCGACGCCTCGGCCAACAGAGTTTCGGAAGCCGGCGACACTGGCAATTCCGTCAGAACCGCCTTGCCGGCTTCGCTGCCCGCTTCGATCAACAGGACGTCATCCAGTTCCGTCAGAGCAAGATCAAATCCGCTTTGGGCACGCGGTCCCGTCTTCATGGACGAGCAGAAACAGGTCGGAAGGGCCCTCGTGCAATTGACCGCGATGACGAAGAGTCCTTCACGCCGACTGGCGTAAGGGGAGTCCCGATAGGGTCCTCTCAAAAAGATCTGATCTTGGATAGCCAGCCCGGCCACATCACAGGGCCGAGCGCCCAAGAGAGCGATCTTTTCCGGCTTGGGAAGCCGAGGATAAATCGACAATCCGCCGTTCGTACGTTCAATCTGGAGCAACGGCTCGCGCGGGGCAAAGGCGAAGGGTTTCAGCGACTGGGGCCCATGGACGATTCCGAAGACCTCGCCCGTACCGGTCTGCTCCAACCGATATCGCGCCGGTGCCTGGTGGTCTCGCCAACCGATCGGCAGATCGGAAACTCGTGCGATGGTGTCCCACACCACCGCTCCGTCACGTAGGGTGGGGCCGACGACGCGGTGCCCTTTGGCACCCAGGAGATCGAGCAAACGTTGGAGATCGGCCGACGGAAAGGCGCCGTGGTCGCTTGAGGACATGAGACGTGGCTCCACTGGACCGGCCAATCAATCGCTTTCAGCATCGTACGGGCTCTGTCCTCATCGTGCAAGAGCCGACCCAGCGATTCGCTAAGACTTGTCTCCACCCTTTTGGGCTCGAACTTTGGGCTCGAACCTCAGCCCGCTCACCAGACTCTACGGTTGAACGACAACGACCGTGGTGTGCGAGAGGAAAGAAGAAGCGGCGAGGAATCGATCGCGACTGTTCCACGCACTCGAACTGAGTGACGAGAAGACCGTCTTGCTGAGACCAGCCTGCGTCGATCACCACTGGTCGTGGTAAAAGAGAAAATACCCGATCGCCACCACAATCGCTTGCAGCAGAATCAACCATCGCATGATGCCCCAGTGCGTTGTCGGCTGGGTATCTTTCATGCGTAGGCCAGGTGTCAGCAAAATATAATTGGCAACCAGCTCTCTAGCTTCTTCCCGAGGAAGATTCGTTTCCTTTTGAAGGAGAGCGATTGCTTCCTGCCGTTCCCCCCTCAGCAAGGCATCGATCACACTTTCCGGCAAGTCAGGCCGTTGGCTTAGAGTGGACATACAATTTTTAGTTTACCAAAAGCACATCCCTGCCGTCTCCCCCCTTCTATCCTTTCCCCTGGGACAGGTTAGGGTGAAACCTTGGCCCCCAGAAACCGTGGCCGATCCCGTACCGAAACCATCTTAACCAGATCCCGCACAGAAAGGACCCCGACGATCTTACCATTCTCTCTGACAGCCAGGTGGCGAACACCCCGTTCGGCCATCACTTGGCTGGCATCACGAATGGTCCGGTTCACATCGATGCCTAAGAGAGGAGACGTCATTACCGCGCTGACACGAATATTAGCCCCATCCCGATTCGAAGCCGCTCCCTTCCGAACCAAGTCGCTTTCGGTCACGATCCCCACCAGCTCACCCGCCTCCACGGTGAGGAGCGACCCAATCCGTTTGTCTCTCATCAGTTGAGCCGCCTCGCTCACCGACGCAGCGCTGTCAATGGTGGCGAGATCGGTCGCCATCAAGACACTCAACGGACGATAAACACGATCCAGTTCGCTTATGGGTCCTCCTTCCGCATCCACGAACGACCGCACCAGATCACGAACAGAGATCAGCCCGGCAATCTCTCCTCCCTCGACCACACAGAGATGCCGGATATGGTTGGCTTCCATCACGTGGCTGGCGTCCAACATCGTACGATCGCTCGCGATCGTGATGATGGGACTATTCATTACCTGATCTACCATCGTGACCGTCGGATCCCCTCCCGCGGCAATCACCTTCCGCACCACGTCCGTTTCCGTCACGATTCCGATCGGTCCTCGCCCCGGCTCGCCGGACTCAACCAAGACACAGCCGATGCGCCGCACTCCCATTCGCTCGGCCGCGAACGACACCGTCGTGTCCCTGGGCACGACCTCCAGATACCGATGCATGAATTCCCGAACCAGTCCCCCTTCCCATCCACTCATCTCTACCCCTCGCTCCCGTTGATGACTTCTTTTGATGACTTCTTTCCACCTCGAGCCGGGCGCACCTCGAATTCCTTGTGTGCCTCGGCCTCTTTACACATCTGATGGCCCGTCACTATACCTGATTATGATGAAACTCGCACCTGAGCCTATCAGGAGGGACTACAGCCCAACACTCTCCAACACGCGGGCATAACGTCGATATGCTGCCAGATTGTGGCAGCAGGTATCTGCCACGCTCCTCGGCAGCCAAACCGCCTGTCGGTTGAATCAACACCACGTATTCGTTAGTTTCTATCGGTCATGAAATCGCTGAGAATTCTTACCGTCGCTTGCCTTACCCTCCTGCTCCTGCTGGCCGGTACCATCATGGCGATCCGGTTTTTCTTCCCTACCGAGGAAATCCGCCGGCAGCTTGAGCGTACCCTTTCGGAGCAATTGCAAGGAACCGTGCGCATCGCCGCTTTGGAATGGGATCTGCTGCATGGCATCCGCCTCGGGAACATCGAAATAGAAAGAAACGGCGTACCCCTCGCTCGGTTTGATCGCCTGTCGCTGCGCTACCGACTCCTCCCCCTTCTTCATGGAACAGTGGCCGTCGACGAGCTGGCGCTGATCCAGGCTGACATCTTTGTTGACCTCGCTCTTTTCCCCACCCCATCCCAAGCGGAACCGTCCCCGCCCCCACAGGAGCCAGCCACCCTTCCAACGCTTCCCCTGTCGGTCAACATCGAATCCATCCGCATTGAACACTCTCATGTCACCATGGTCGGTCATGACGACCTCCGCCTCACCTTGCGCGACGTCACTCTGACGTCCCGCTTGCACGCCGGCCCGAAGACCGCCGACTTGTCAGGGACTCTGGATATCGCCGACCTCGAAGCGGTTGTGAACCAACACCGGTGGCGGCTCCCTTTGCACATGGCTTTCGCCCTTTCGCTCGATATACCAGCAGAGCGATTGATCCTTGAACGGATGGAAATCCGATCCTCTCCTCTTTTCAGTCTCGCTGCCACCGGCCGGGTCGATCATCTTGTCTCCACCCCGACGGTGACGTTTTCTGTCCAAGAAAGCCAACTCGACTTGGAGGGGCTTGTGTCATTGGCACAGCCGTTTCTCCCCCCTTCCCTCGCTGGTGCGCGGCTGGCGGGAACGATCTCTCCCTCGCTTACCATCGCCGGCTCCCAAACCGACAGGGGATTCGACGGGGCGATCCGGCTCGACATCAACGGCCGTGACATTCGCGGATCGGCGCCCTCGTTTGGACTCTCCCTTGAGTCCACGTCTTTTCAGGTGCGGACCGGCGAGATTCCCGTTCACGCCAACCGTCCCGGTCCCATCCATGCCGACCTCTCGGTCAACATGACCGGCATCACCGCGGGAGCGGCCTCCGTGCGAGACTTGGCTTTCGGCCTTCAAGCCGACCGGAGCGAGGCGGGGCGACTCGCCGCCCATGTCACCATGAAGGGTCTGGTCTCCGCCGCACTTGAGCCGGCCGGGCCACGCCTCTCAGAGCCGCTCACGCTCGACATCGAAACATCCGGAGACGAAACGGCCTTGTCCTTCTCTTTGACCAAGGTGGAAGCGACCGTCGGCGACCTCGTGAGTCTCGTTGCGAACGGCACCGTCGGTCCGCTGGGAGAAGCGGGCAAACAAGCACAGGAACAACGCCCCTTTTCCTTGCGCGCCGCTGTCCGAAGCGACGCCGGTAAACTGTTTCGAGCCCTACCCCCCTCGCGCCGCCAAGGGTTCGGGCTCACGGCTCACGGCACCCCCCAAACAGCCTCGCTCAACGTAACTGGCTCGCTTGATGCCGACTGGCGTCCGCTGCGGGCCGAGGCCACCTTCTCCCTCGACGCGGTGGACCTTCACGCCGTTCACGTGGTTTCGGCAGAACAGCGGCTTGAAGGGACCCTGGACCGGCTGACCCTTGCGCTGCGGACTGCGTATCACGCCAAGAACGAATCGCTCAAGGGAACGGTTGACGGATTGATCCGGCTCTCACACCTGCGGCAAGGAACAACCGCAACCGTTGGAACCGTCTCCGTCACGCTCAACGGCGACATCAACGGCCGCGTGGGATCGGATTTTGCCATCCGCCGCCTCACGGCCAGTAACCGCTTGACCTCGGAAATCCGCGATGTCCGATACGAAACTCCCACGATGACCGGGACATTCAACCACCTGACCGCCTCAGCCAAGGCCCACGGAGACCTGCTTGACGGCCCCTACGTGCTGAACGAGGCCCGCCTCACCGTCGGACGGTTGCTGGACGGCAGGGTCTCCGGAACATTCAATCCTCGAACCCAACGATTTGCCTTCGACATCGCCGTTCCCTCACTCAACGTGGCTGAAATTCAACACCACATGACAGGACCTGCCGTGGAGTCCCTTGCAGCGGTCAAGCCGTCAGGACAGCTCTCGCTGCAAATCAGCGGCTCAGGGACGATACCCACGCCGGATGACGTGGCCCAACTCACCATTCCCGTCCAGGCTTCCGCGCAGGTCGCCCTCCAGCACGTGGGAGGCTCGTTCCACGGTCATGGGATCACAGGAGCAACCGGCACAATCAGTCTATCCGTCGAACCGCCGGAACAGCAATCGACCAAGCGCCAGGTGATCACAACCTCGTGGAAGCTCAAAACAGACCGATTGGATCTTGGCGGAGACGGCCCCGTTAAACACCTCGAGAACTTGGCGCTGGCGCTGGACGGGTCGATCGAATCCTTCGACCGGCTCACCCTTGAGCGATTCGTCCTCAGCGCCGACGGGCTCGACGCCTCGATCGACACGGAATTGTCGGGGATCAAACGGTTTCTGAACAGAAAGGAAGGGGCGCCTTGGCTCGAGGGGCTGGGTCCTCTCTTCGTTAAATCCAATCTCCAGGCTACGCTCGATCTCGACCGGTTCGCGGATGCCATCCGATCGTTCGGTGTGGCCGGGTCCGGGCGAGCCGGGCTCGCCCTGGTCCTCAATAAAAAAGAGCGGGGCCCGCTCGACGTGCGCATGACGGTGCTGCCTCAGCGATTGTCCATCACCCAAGGCGAGCACCGCATCGAGAGCCTGGACGGAACGATCGAGATCCGCAAGGTGCTCCAGTGGATCTCGTCTTCGGGCGGACAGGCTCGCGAGGCCATGTTTCGACCGACCAACCTCCTGCCCGACCTTCAGCTCACGATGCCTTTGCGTCGGGACCTTCGCATCGGACGGATCAAGGCCGGCCCTATTGAGGTTCATAACCTGTCCGCGCTCGTCTTCCTGGACCGTAACCGCCTCGTATTGCAAAATCTGGCCATGAAACTGCTCGGCGGAGGGCTCGGCGGAGAACTTGTCGTCACAGGAGGCAAGGCCTTTCGCGCGGATCTCCGAATGGAAGCAGCCGGACTGGACGCCAATCACCTGCTGCCAGCCAGCGAACAGGTTCCCGGCGACAGTCTGATCGACGCCACAGTGACGGCAACGGCAGCGTTCGACGACCAGCAAGGCCGCCTCGATTTTGGCAAAAGCACGCTGGATCTTTCCCTGACCAGGATCGGACGCCATACTTTGGACCGCTTACTCCGATTCCTCGATCCGACCGGCGGCAACCCGTCGATCGTCAGCGCCCGCTCCGCCGTAAGGCTGGCGAATCCGTCCTCCGTCCGTCTTACCATGTCCAAAGGACTCATAGCCATCCGCATCCAATTTCAGCAGGGATTGTTGTCTCGCTTTGAAATGGATCGCATCCCGGTGAGCCAGATCAAACAGTTCCGAGACCTTACCGCGACCATTCCCCAATGGAACGACCTGCGTCGCTTCATGATTCTCTTGGGAGCAGACCGATACGGAGTGGATCAAACGGGCGAGTTTGTTTTAGAGTGATGTTCATGTTCTGCAAATCGAGCGGTTGCCAATCGGTCGAACGAATCACGGCCAAGAGCCACAACGGCGGCCTCTTGACGATGGTATTGATCGGCGGGATGACCTGGGCGATTCCCCTCGTCGGCTGTAGCGGGCCGCTCGTTGGTGTGACGATCGTCGATGAAAAGACGGCGCTGGAAAATCAGGTGCTGGGCACCTACCAGGAATTGAACCAGGAAGTGCTGCTCGTCGCCTCGGTCCGTTATATTGACCCCTCAGGCAAGTTAGTGCCGCAGCCTCCCATCCCACCGAGCAAAGAAGCGGCGATTCGCGCCATGCAACGGTCGGCTTTCAACAGGGACGATATCGATCGGCTCAAGGCGGAAGGGATCCTGGGCGAAAACCTAGAAGGGGAGCTGACGATCCTGCATCCAGAGAACATTCCCGCCGATCGCCACGCCTTCGTCAAGAACCTTGTGGAGGAGGAAAACGCCGACCGAGCGATGCTCATGCAACGGGTCTTGGCGACCAATGAAACTTTTACGCCACAAGACCTCCCGAAAATACGGCGGACCTTTGCAGCCCTCAACCGAGACCGAGCCCGTTCCGGAGACTGGATCCAGCGGGAAGATGGGCAATGGGTCCGCAAACCGTAGCCTGAGATGCTGATGAATCCGGCGAGACAGGTTTGTCTCTGTGCCTTGCTGACGCTGACGTTAGCGGTAAGCCCGCTCCAAGTAGCCGGTGGCATCGGCGCCCCGGAGCAGGTCACAAGCCATCCGGCGCTGGAGTATGCCGGCTCACCGTCGGCTGACGGTCGCTTTCTGGCCTTTGTCTCGGAGCAGAACGGGAACGCCGACATCTGGCTCAAATCCTTGACCGCTGGGGTCACCTCACTGCCCCGCCCCTTGACGACCCATCCGGGGAAAGACACCGCCCCAGCCTTAAATGAAAACGGCAGCTCCCTGTTGTACGTGTCCTATCGATCGGACCCCCGTGGCGACATTTATCTGTTGGATGTCCCAACGGGCAAAGAAACCAGGTTGACCGATGGGCGCCATGGCGAGCTCGCTCCCGCCTGGGGCGAAGGTAAGACTGTCTATTTTCTCCGGGAGAACGACCCCTCCGGCGACCGAAGCCTGGTCCGCCTCTCCCTCCCAACCGGCACAACAGAGCCACTCATCGAACACGTCATGTCCTACGCCGTCGGGCCAGGAGGCGCCATCGTCTATTCCGATGGCCGCCGGTTGCTGCTCCGGCTTCACCCATCGTCCGATCCGCGTCCCCTCACCAGCGGTGACTTCGTGGACACTTCCCCGGCCTTCGTGGATAAGACAACGGTCGCGTTCGCCCGCTATCAAGACGACACGAACGGCGACGGTGCCATCGATGCGGATGACGAGTCGTCCATTTACCTCGTCAGCTGGGATGGGTCGACCGGAACACGAACGAGTCTCTATCGGCTCACACCGGGGCAGGAGTTTCATGCCTATCCGGCCGCGAGCGGCTCGTATGTTTATTACTCAGACCTCAAGCGGAAAGACCTCTATCGCCTCAACCTCAAGGAGTTCTTCGCGACCTACTCGGACCTGTCGCGGGCCCGCGAATCCGCGACGATACTGCTAGACCGGGGTGAGACTGAGGCAGCCTTGCTCATCTTGGCCAATATCTCCGCCAATCTCGCTTCGCAACTGCCTGAGGCGGAACGCCCTTCCTTCGATCTGGCCCTGGTGGAACTCCTGCGTGACGCTCGACGCTATGGAGCCGCCAAGGATGTCCTGGCCCGCTATACGTCCTTCGATGGAGACATCGGAGCGATCGCCCGCATGATGTTGTCGGTTGTCCGGCTCGAAGAACGGGCTTCACTCATGAGCCCGCGTGAACTCACGCGGGCGGTAGAGGAGACCAGCCGGGAGCTGCTGGCCGCCGCAAATCAAGCGAGAGAGAACGGTGCCCTTCGCGCAACCATGTACCTGGAGATCGGCCGCGCCCGATTGTTGACCGACAATCCCCTAAGCGCGCTCGATGCCCTGACCCACGTCGACACAACGGCCAATGAGGAACTGCGAGCCCGCGCCCTCTTCACCAGAGCCTCCCTGTACCGTATCCTTGGAGAGCGGGAGAAACTCCTGCAAGTCCTTCTGGACGTCATCGTATCATTCGGTGACCGGAGTTTCTGGGGACGGAGAGCGGTGGCTCAGGCCGTCGCCCTCACGGAGGGCCACGAAGATGTTCGGAAAGCCATCCTGGCTCTCACGACCCTCGCCGAGACCCATCGATCGCTTCCCTATCTGGCTGCCTCCGCCCTCCTACGCGCGGCGGACCGAGCCTACGACCAAGGCGAACTGCTTCGAGCTGTCGACCTCCTGGACCGGCTGATGAAAGAATTTCCGGCAGAGACAGCGCTGGTCGCCGACGCCTATCGGAAGAAGGGCATGATCCTCACCTCCGCCCAGCGGTTTGATGAGGCGGCCCATGCTTATGAAGCGTTGGTGAACTTGACTGGCCACAACCAGGAAGAACTGGCCCAAGCAAGAACTCTCATGGTGCTCCAGTTGGTGCGGAGCGCGCTCCGCAAGCGCGAGCTGGGGGAGGTCCGGCTCGCCGCCAAAGACTTGCGCAAACTCGTTGAAACCTATCCTGATTCGGTGGAGGCCCATCGCGGCTACATCGAAACGAAAGTCATGCTCAAGGAATGGGACGAGGTGCGACGGTTCTATGAGGACCTCGTCAAACAGGCCCCCCACAATCCCGCTTATCGGTATGGGCTCGGCCTCGTCTTTTCCTATGCTCCACAACCGGATTTTTCGCGAATCATCAAGACTATTGAGGAAGCAGTCCGACTGGACCCCAAGATCTCCTACTTCCATCAAACCTTGGGATGGGCCCACGAACAGACCGAGCGGGTAGGCGCGCGCAACGCGCTGGAGCGAGCGGAAGCGGAATATCGACTGGCTCTCGAGTTGAACGACGAGTTTCTCTTGCCTGAGGTAGAACACAACCTGCTCTTAAACCTGGGCAACATTTACATGAAGCTCGGTAACCACGCGGAGGCGTATCGTCACTACGCGCGCCGGAAGGCGGGAGAGCCGACCGATCGGGATCGACTGCGTGAACTGCTTTACCACAAAAATTACGGCGAAGCCTGTTTTAAAACCGGTCGGACGGAGGAGTCGATCGTCCAATACGAACGGGCCCTGGCGCTCGTTCCCGATGATCAGCCTCAGCTTCGGGCCGAGCTCTTAGAACGGCGAGGGTTGTCGCAACAGGAGGCCGGTCTCCATGCGCAAGCCGTGGAATCTTTTTCGGACGCCCTAGCGATCAATCATCGCTTGAGCCTCACTGAGAACGTCGCCCGCCTCCGACGCAACATCGGCGTAAACCTCTATCACCTCGGTGCCCGTGTCTCTGAAGAATCCCGGCCGTCCCTCAAACGCGCCCTCAAAAGTTTACTGGAGAGTCTCGATGCCGTTGATCGCTTCGGCGTTACGCAGAAAGCGGCGGGATCGGGGCTGATTCAGATCCAGGTCGGGCTGGGTGGCAACGCCGAGGGAGCCGCCACGGGGTTCGATCGTCACGGAGAAGAAAAGCTCCTGTTCAGCTTTATTGCCCGCGCCTACGAAGATCTGTCGGAACCCCAACCGGCCAAGGAGTACTATGAGAAAAAATTGGCGATGATCCAGCCGGCCGGCGATTCCCTACAAGCAACCGCGGCCCGCGCCGAGGAAGCGGTGGTGCTGAACCGTTTGGCCGTGCTGAGCCATGCGCTGGGCCAAACCGACGAGAGCATCCGATACCTGGAGCGGTCGCTCGCCCGCACGCGTGAGCTGGGGTTGGACTACGGCATGAAGGTCAATCTTTACAATCTCGCGCGTCTGGCGGCGGAACGACTGATGGCCGGAGGGGAAGTCGATCCACAAGTGATCGACCTCCTCACCAAGGAAGTTCAGACCGTGCTGCGAGAGCGAAAACCAGATCGATTGACGGTGTTCCTGCTCGCCAATACGGCATTCGTCTTGGCAGGAACCGAGGTCACCGAGGCTGCGTCAGGACAATCACCGGACCATGTTGCACAAGCAATTCATCGTGTCATGCGTGCACGTCAGGATGCGGTCTCCTTCCTCAACGCAGCGCTCGACCTGATCGAGCACAAGCACATCCTCATCGGCAACGAAGCGGATCAGCTGAAACTCGCCCTGACCCTCAACCTGTGGGATTTGGCGGTCCAGGCCGGCCATGCTCGAAGTGTGGAAAAGCTGGATGGTATCGTGACGAACCTGACTAGCCGGCGGCCGTCCCCCCTCGCCTGGCTGCCCCTTTTTCTCCGAGCCGAACGGGCTCAGGATCGCCATGAGCAAGCCACCCTTCTTACGGAAGCAGTGGACACGCTGCTTCGTTATCCCTTCCACCTGTTCGGCACAGCGGGTCCTGACATCGTCCCCTTGTTAGACGGTTTGGCTTCCCTCACCATGGAGACCTTGGCACAAGGAGGGCAGATCGCCGCAGCGTTCGAGCTCGGCGAGCGGATTGCCATGAGGAAAACGTCCTCTCTTCTCGCCAAACGGTTCGGGCGCGACTTTCTCCTCTCCCATATCGGCGACTACGAGACAGAGTTCCGCACTATTGTGGAACAGATGCAGGCTGCTGCAAGCGAGGGGCAGACTCAGGAACTGAACCGCCTCAACGAGCAATTTCGCGAATTGACCTTCGCTCTGTATGAAGACTATCCCTGGGCCGTGTCGTATCTGCACGAATATGAGCCGTCATCCCACGTGTTGTCTGGTGCGCTTCGGACCGATGCCCTCTATCTCAAAGTGACGCCTGGTGTTTATGGCCTCTCTCTCTTTCTTCACAACGGCGAGACGGTACGCCATATCGTTCTACCAAGAACGGCCAATCAATCCACGAACGTAGCCGGCGTCACCTTGCCCATCGAGCAGGCTTCGGTCGTCTACCTGTCTGCCCCGGCACCTCTTCGTAACGTTGTCCTCCCCTTGCTCCCCACGCATGCCACCATCGTGGATGTTGCTTCCGTGTATGACATCGTGAATGCCTACCGGCTCCGAACCCTGTTCGCTTCGAGAGTGGCCGTTGCGGGCACTGGACCGCCGACCCGCGAGTCCACCGGGCCGGCCCAGACCATTGTCCGATTAACCGGCAACAGAGACCGAGACAGGCTGTTGCTGGACAAGCGGCACATCGTCGTCACGACTGGCCCCTATGATAAAGACGGAGGATTTGTGATGGGGTCGGACCTCGCCGTGCGTGACAAGGTTTCGATCCCCACCCTGGCCGGGAAGCATCGCCATACAGCCGTCTTACTGAATCACCACCTCGACTCGGAGACAATGCGGCTCGTCGTGGCGCCGGCTTTGATCAGGGCCGGCTTCCCTCACATCCTCGCCGCATCAAGCAAGACGGTTAGTGATCGAGCCGGCGGTGGGAAAGACACCTCCCAAGAATGGACAGCAGACCAGATTCAGGCTTTCCTCTCCTCGTATATTCGATCGGTTCAGCACCAACGGGTCGACCGCGCTGCTGCAGCGGCCGTTCAAGAAGCATCCCGCAACGAAGACGGCTCCCTTGCCCTTCAACTCTACGGCTCTGTCGGCATGACGGGGGAGGAACGGGCTGCCTTCGCCGAGTCCGAATATCGACGAGCTGTCACCGACGCCGTGACAGCCTACCAGGCGAAACAATTAGAGACCGCCCTGCAGCGGGCCGAGGACGCCCTCTCCATCCTCCCCTTGACCAAGGCCGGTGGTGACTTTGCTAAGTTGACGGAACTGGCTGTGGAAACGGCGTTTGCGCTTGGCGATTACCGGACGGCAGTGACATACCAGTCCAGGCTCGTCGACCATCTCGCCGACAGAGGCGATCGACGGGCCACGGCGGAGGCCCGTTACCGTTTGGGCATCCTCTATTCGAGGCTCGAAGAGTTCCAACCGGCCATGGCGCACCTTCAAGCGGCCATCAATGAATGGCGGGCACATGATGAGCTGGACCGTTTGGCAAAAGGCGTTGCCACGTTGGGGGTAGTGAAGGAAAACATGGGAGCCTACCCAGAGGCCCTCGACGCCTTCGGGCAATCCTTCGCTCTCTATGAAGAGCTGGGCGAGCCGTTGGACATGGCGACTCAGCACCGGCGGATCGGCCGCATTCACTATCTTCGTCTGGGACGATATGAGCAAGCACAGGGTCACTTTGCCGCTGCGCTGGAGCAGTATCGCCAACAGGGAGCACGCCGCCTGGAGGCTGAAACCCTGTACGAAATCGGCCTGACCTACGAAAAGAGTGGTCTCTACGAGGAGGCAGACCGGTACTATGCCCAGGGACGTAACATCGGCATGGAGTTGCACGATTCCGCCCTGTTGGCCACCGGATCACTCTACCTGGCCAACACGGCCTGGTATCGAGGCCAGTATCAAGCAGCCTTCGACCATCTGGAAACGGCGACCAGAGAGGCGGAGCAGGCTCAGGATCCTCGACTGCCCATCATGATCGCCAACACCAGGGGGCTTTTGTATTGGACGCTCAATGATCTCGACAAGGCCCTGGTCTATGCCGAACAGGCGGTCTCATTGGCGGAACGAGCCGAGATCAAGGAGGAGATCGCCTCTTCTCATAACAATCTCGGCCTCATGTTGCGCGAGCGGGGTCGGATCGACGAGGCGTTGGAACACTTCGAACGGGCACGACAGATTGATGAACAGCAACAGAGCCGATGGGGCCTGGGGTATGACCACCGCAACATCGGTATCGCTCTTATGAAACTGGGACGGCTGGCCGACGCGCGAGCCCACCTTGAATTGGCAGAGCAGCACAGCGCCGCCATCAACAACGTAGACAACTGGGTCAAGGCCCTGCTGGAACTCGGCACCATTCATCGGGAGACCAGAAACTATGAGGTCGCCCTCGATTACTATCAGCGCGCGTACGACCTGTCCAAACGGTATCAGATGAGGGAAGTGCTCTGGCGAGCGGCGGCTGGACAGGGGACAGTGCTCCGGTTGAGCGGGAAGAAGGTCGAGGCGGTCACACCCTATCGCGAAGCGGTTGAGATCGTCGAGAGCATGAGGGCCACCCTGACGGTTGAAGAGTTCCGCAACAGCTTCCAGACCAAGACCCAGGACCTCTATCGCGACCTGGTCATCCTGCTAATCGAATTAGGGCGCACCGACGACGCCTTCAACTATCTGGAACGATCACGGTCGAGAAGTTTTATCGACCTCTTGGCGAACCAGAAGCTCAACCTCAAGGCGCCAGATGATCAGCAGCTGCTCGATCGTGTCCTGAGCCTCCAGACAAAACTCGACGCCCTCTCCAAGGAACAGGCGTCGTTCGAGCAACCTCCTCCTGATTTGGTTGCCAGAGTCCGCCAAACCAAGACGGCCTACGAGGAAGCGTTGGTTCGCCTCAAACGGGCCAGTCCGGAATTGAGCACCTTCGTGGCGGTCGACCCGCTGACGATTGAACAGGCGCAGAGACTGCTTGAGCCGGGTGTCGGACTGCTCTCCTACAAGGTTACAGACGACTACGTCTATCTCTGGCTGGTCACGGCATCGCAAACCAGGTTCTATCAGGTTCCCACCACAGGGGGAGAAATCGACCGCCTGGTCCGAAACTATCGGACAAGGGTCCAAAAAATGGACTCGGTTACCGAGGAACTCGGTCGGCTTTCTCAACTCTTGCTCGAGCCGGCCGTCCGGGATTTAGAGGGACTACACTATCTGGGAATCATTCCCGATGGGCCTCTGCACTTCTTGTCATTTGCGGCCCTGCCGCTGGGCAGCGGCACGTTGATCGACGCCTATCCACTCTTCTATTCGCCATCGGCCTCGGTGCTGAAATTCACTTTCGCCAAACGCAAGGACGCCAAACACACCAAAATCCTAGCGATTGGGAATCCCGATCTCGGCAACTACAATTACCAGCTTCCAATGGCCGAATTGGAAGCGCGCAGCATCCGATGGGAATTTCCCAATCTGGACATTCTCACGGGCGCTATGGCCACCAAGGAATGGCTGGTCGCCAACGTGTCACACTATGGCATCATCCATCTGGCCACTCACGGGGAATTCGACGATGTGAATCCCCTGCTCTCATCACTCTGGCTGGCCTCGCCGAACCCGGACAACCGAAGGCTGACAGTACGCGAGGTGTTCGGCCTCACGCTAAATGCCGATCTGGTCACCTTGAGCGCCTGCCAGACCGGGCTCGGACGATTAGAAGCGGGCGAATTGATCGGCTTAAATCGCGCCTTCATGTACGCCGGCACCCATACGTTGGTGTCGGCGCTGTGGCGCGTGGATGACTTGGCGACCTCTCTGCTCATGAAGCACTTCTATCGCAACTATGTGCACCAGGACAAAGCCATGAGCCTGAGACAGGCTCAATTGTTAGTCAAAAAGGATTTTCCCCATCCGGCTTATTGGTCAGGACTGGTATTGGTGGGAGATTATCGGTAAAGTACGAGAGACCATGATGCGCGACCGACATCTCCTCCTGATGATACTCACCTTCGGGACAGTGCTGGCGCTGGTTCCCTCTTTTCTATTCGCCCAAACCATGTACGTGAGCCGGGAAGAGGTCAAACTGACAGAGGAAAAATCTCCCACCTCGAAGGTCGTGGAAACGCTCCGTCGGGGAGCCCAGGTCCGGGTGATCGAAAAGAGCGATCGCCATTTTAAAGTCCAGGCCCCATCCGGCAAAACCGGCTGGGTCTTTAAATTTACGCTGAGTGATCAGAAAGTCAGTGGAGGAAGCGGTGACCTCTTGTCCGCTGTAACCGGCGATACCCGCATCGCTGCACGGGAAGCCAGCAGTGGTGGTAGCATCAGAGGCTTGAAAGAAACGTCCGAACGATATGCAACGACCAAACACGTCGATCAAGCCGCCAAGGAAGCGGTCCAGAGGATGGAAGACCGGGTGATCTCGCGGGAAGAGCTGCTGAAGTTCCAGCGGGAAGGATCGGTCGGAGAATTTTCGGAAGAGACACCATGAACGGCACCAGAGGGCGAACATGGAAGCGAACATGGACGATCACGTTGCTGTCGCTCGCATTGGCGGGCGGAATCGTTGATCCCTCATGGGGCATCCTCGACCAATTGCTCTCGCCTCCCGCCGACAAGAAATCAAGCCAATCCAAAGGCCAACAGGCTCAACCGTCCGAACCCAAGGGCCTGATTGACGGAATCGGCGGCTTACTGGGTGCCAAGGAAAAGGATCTGGATCTCATCAAGAAGGGACTCAAAACCGTACAGGCTCTTCAGCCGATCGGATTAGAGGAAGAACTCGCCATCGGTCAAGCCGTGGCGATGGAGGCGTTTGCCCGATTCGGCGGCGAATACAGGGATGAGGCTCTCACCACCTATGTCAACTTGGTGGGCAGGACCGTCGCCGAGGTTTCTGATCGGCCTGAACTAACATTTCGTTTCGCGATCTTGAACAGCCCCGAGCAGAACGCCTTTGCCGCGCCGGGCGGCTACATTTTTGTCACGATTGGCCTGCTCAAGACCCTCAAGAACGAGGCTGAACTGGCCGGCGTGTTGGCGCATGAAGTCGCGCACGTCACGCAAAGACACATGTTAAAGACGCTCCAGCGCAGCGCGATCCTGGCCAACTTGTCCGAATTCAGCATAAGCATCATGAGGAAAGACCCCCAACTTTTTTCGAACGTGATCGATGCCGCGACCGACATGTTGTTTGAGAAGGGACTCGATAAGGAGATGGAGTTCGAGGCCGACACCGTTGGAATTGAGTACACCTACCGGGCCGGCTACCATCCGAACGGCCTGAGGGATTACTTGACTACCCTCAAATCACAGGAGGGAATGGCTGCCTCGCGATTTTTCTCCACTCACCCTTCCACGGTGGAACGGCTGAAACGGGCCACAGGCGTCGCAGCCCGCTACGCGGAAGCTCGCCACTATCCTTATCTGGCCGAACGATTCCGCTCACGCATGGGCCCTGCCTAGCTCCTTCAGCTCTCGCTTGATCGAGAGCAAGTGATCGTCGCAAACGATGGGTGTCTACGGCGCAAGTGTTTATCCTTCCAGATATTCCCCGCGACCCTTTCGGTCACGCCCTGTTCTCCCACTGGTCCGCGCACTTACGTTAAGTTTAAGGGGCCCTTCGACTAAACGAATCTTTTTTCACGGCCTGCCCTCCAATGGAAAGAGAATGCGGTATAATGAAAATAAGTCCGAAAGGAGGTGAGCAATGATAGAAAGCCTTTTGGAGACCGCCCTGACGATGAGTGTGATCGGAGCATCGTTGATGGTTTTTGCGGTCGGCAGTGGGAGCATCAAAACCACGGCCGTGCAGAAAGCACTCATGCCGGTCAAGGCCAGACTTCCTCGCTACCGAAGTGGGCGAGGGTAGTCACCCTCCTTCGGAGGCTGGTACCGCTTTTCCCCGAAAACGAGAGGAGGCCGGCCTCCGTGGGATTTTCACTTACTTTTCCTTTTTCTCACATCCTCTTCCTTTCCGCGCATCCCTAGATTCCGCGTTTCCACATGACGAACATGAAGACGAGGATTGCCACAAGGACGAACCCGATCATCCACCGGGTAAACGTGTGCTGAGCATTAACCACCACTTTTTCCATTTTCTTTTTGAGAGCTGGTTGGCCAGCAATGTAACGCTCTACCCGTTCCTTGGCTTCCTTGAAACCAACCCGCTGCTCCCGGCGCACGGCCATGATGGCTCTGATCAGGTCACCTCGCCGCAATGCTTCTATCGCGGTTTTGGGAAGTTCAACTGAACGGCGGTCTGTATGGGACATGAACCGTTGCCACCATTCCCAGTGAGAACACGTCTTCCGACTCGCAAACGGGCGGGGAATCCTATCCTGATCGAAGGCAGGTTGCCAAGCAGCTGAACGGCAAACGTCTCCGCCAATGTCCGCGCCATGACTCAACCGTTGCCCCCTCTCACCGCCTAGAGACCTTCCAGGCCAGCATGACAAGTTTATCCTCTCAATAACCGATATCCTGCGATACTGTAACGAGCCCGACTCACTGAACACCCCGCCCCGACGGCACCACCTGTTGCCTACAGGATTCCCGGTCGGTCCGCCTAGTCGTCGACATATTCTCTGTCGCCAATTTCTCCTATACTTTTTAGCGAGGGTGGTCGGGCGAGACCAGAGATCTGAGCCAGACTTCTCGCGGTTGCGGGACAGATGCGCATCGGCTCATGAGCCCAAACGCGCGCCAGAGTGGAGCCTCTTTTCCCCCAGCAGTCGTTGAAGGGAAGATCACGATGCGGAATGAAGGTATTGGATAAAAGGATCAACGCTGATTGCCAGTTTGTCGGCACGACCTTCATTCGCTTCGACTATCTCGTCGTCATTCCACCCTCCCGAACATATTCAGCTGTTCGTTCAGCCGTTCGCTTCCCGCCATTCGTTGAAACAGCGTAGGGGCGGTGCGTGAAACTACGCACCATAAGACGAGCGGCAAGGCGATCCTGCACATTTTCGTCCCGTGGCCATCGGGCCGGCGCCCTCTCAGTACACCCCTAAAGTAAGCCACCGGCATGAGAGAACGCTTCCGCACCGGCTCATAACACAACGAAGTTACGTGCAGATCATCGTCTCTCCGGCTACCAAGCGTAGCGCATCCTCGCCGCCTTCTCTTGGCTCACTTCCAGTCGGGGCCTCATGGGGAGGATCGTCCACGGTTCTTCGATCTTCGCAACCGTTCGGGAAGCGCGCAGCCGACACGGAACCTCCTTGACAGACCTTATTTCCCTGACACGCCCCATGATTTCGATTGAACCATCTCTCATCCTTCTTCTGTTATCCTTGAAGAGAGCCAGGGCGGATAGGAAAAGAGGACGGCCAGACTGCCCCTTTCTCCTCTTCCGCCTCCGCGACCTTGCTTCTCGCGCGAGCCTTCCTTGTCCAATGCGTCCTTCTTGGCCATACCCCCTCACAGGCGACGGTTGTCACGACGCTACGGCGTCTTGGCACAACGGAACCCGTAGCCAAAATGGCGATTCGAAGGGTGGGCATTGAATCGGTGAGCCGACCGCATAAAGTCTGCCACGTACAACCATGATCCTCCCCGTACTACCTTTTCGGTTCCCTTGGCTGGCCCGATAGGATTTTTATCGGGACTTGTCTTGTAAAAGTCATGGTCATACCAGTCAAACACCCACTCCCAGGCATTGCCGGCCATATCATAGGCACCATAAGGACTCTTCCCCGCCTCAAACGATCCGACCGGGGTTAAGGCAAAATGATCATCCCACTCTTTCCTCCCGTAATTGGCATGCAATCGTGTAGGCGCTTCATTGCCCCAGGGATAGATGCGCCCGTCTGTTCCCCGGGCCGCCTTTTCCCACTCCGCTTCGGTCGGCAGTCGTTTGCCCGCCCATTTGCAATAATTGACGGCGTCCTCCCAACTGACGTTGACCACCGGCCGCCTCTGATGCTGGGGCTGATTCATAATGTTCCAATCCGGTGGCTCTTCCATGTCGGTCGCCTCCAAGTAGCGCGCGTACTGCCCTACCGTGACTTCGTACTTATCAATATAAAACGCGTTGAGATAAATCTGGCGCACCGGCTTTTCATCGTCCGCCAGGTTGCTCCCCCGCGTAAATTTGCCGGCCGGAACAAAGACCATCTCTGCGTCAAGAGAATCAGCCTGCGGTCCTCCTGCCGATCCACTTGCATGTTTGGAAGAGGCGGAGCGAGAACGAGGAACCTTGGCCTGTAGTTGCTGAAACAACGTCTGCTGCTCATGGGTAATGCCCAGGTCGCGGGCGTTGCTCAAGGCCTCTTCCGCCTGCTTCATTCTTCCGCTGGCCAGCAGACGCTTGGCTTCGTTCAACAGCCCCCACACCTTCATCTCTTCACGCAAGCGCCAGACTTTGGCCTTGGTCTTGGGCAGAGAAGACCCACCCACTTCTTCATCCAACTGCAACGCACTGTCATAATGTTCCTCCGCACAGGTCCAATCTTCTAAGGCACGGCACGCCTCGGCTAGATTGAAATGACCTTGCACGTTGGATGGGTCTTTTGAAAGGCCCGCTTCCAATGACGCGCGAGCCTCGCTGTATTGTTTGTTCTTCAAGAGTTCTTCTCCTTTGGCCAATTCTTTGTCTCCGGGCTTGGCCGCGTGAGCGGTGTGCGCCTCCCCAGTTCCCCCCAGTGCAACCACGCAGATGACGATGATCACGTGCAACATCCTTCTTCTCATGAACAATCCCTCCCTCCTCACATCTTTAACCAGACGCCGCGGCGTTCCTCTCCGAGGTATGCACCGCCTCTCTTTTGCCCTACCAGGAAGGCTTCACTAGCCACACCATACAAATTCGGTGCCCATAGTGCTCCGCGAACGGGAGAAAGCGATGAGATCGTCTTCCTCCGCTGGTTCTTTCACAGGGATCAGCCAATCTGAGGAAGAGGAAGGGGAGGGATAGAGAAGGAGAAGGAACAGAAGGAGCAACCCCGCAGAAGTGAAATTCGACCATCGGTGCATCCCGCTACACAGAGGGAGACAACCGGTTCCCTGGACAGGCAAGCAGAAGCGGAAACAAGGATGAGGTCAGTGGGGAGAACGATGCGGGAAGGACGGCCAGAACTGGTATGTTTCGACACTGGCAATTTCTCTTATGGTAGCTCAATGCTTTGAGCCCCACTGAGCTTGAAGCTGTCAAACATCAGCTTCGGCATCTGCAACGAGGGGCGCATCCGCAAACATCATTGCCCGTTCTAGCTGACCAGAAGGAGGGGCAGATTCTTTCAAAGGGAGATCTCATTAGGTCATGCAGAACCGCCTAGGACCAGACATTGCCGCCTCAACATCGATCTGTCCTTCCGCTGTTGCACAGACCGTTTAACAGCAGGGGACAACAGGAGGCCCCTGCCGGGTCCCCCCACGGCGAAGGCCGGTCTGCTCAGAACAGCTATGGATCACGTTTTTCTTTCATCACTTCAACAAAGGAAAGGCGACGTGACAGCCCGTCTCGTAACTGAGCGCTAAGAGAATCCGCGTCCTTGCCCTCGCAGACATTCCGCCGTCGCAATACGCGACAGAATGGAAGAAAAACGATCTCGCCGATGCAGTCACCTTTATGCCCCACTGCTACCGGTCTTCTGATACTGGTTTACGAACGTGGCCATGTGTCGTCAAGCTCAATTTCCAAGAGAACTGTCGGCAACTGGGAATTCAAGCGGCGGCCTGACGCATTCCGAGGGTGGGTCACTGCGGACGGGGGCTCAGGATATCCTCCCATCCCTCATCATTATCATCTCTGCGTTTCCTGGGCCTGCTCTTGGGGCCATCGGCTCATCATTGTTCGCAAGCTCAAGAAGCTCGAAGGGATCATGGGGATGACGGTCGTAGATCCAATCCGCCGCAAACAGGGATGGGCCTTCCGCGAGGGACCAGGACATGGCCACGACCCCATCAATGGGTTGCAATTTCTCAGTGAGGCGTACAGCGCGACTGACCCGCACGATCGAGGGCGTGTAACAGGATCCGTTTTATGGGATACTGTGACGAACCGAATGGTCACGAACTCCGACAGCGATCTCCTGCGCACCTTCAACCACGAATTTGATCGATGAACTGATTCCCTTCTCGATCTATATCTGGCTATATCCGGAACGGTTGCGCGGAGAAATTGATACGCTCAATCGTTTCATTTATGAACATATTAATAACGGTGTGTATCGAGCAGGCTTTACAACATCGCAACGGATCTACGAACAGGCCACCTCGCGGCCGTTCAAGGCGCTTGATTGTCTTGAGACCCGCTTGGCTACCTGCCGCTATCTCTTGGGACCGGCCTTTGTCGAGACTGACTGGCATCTGTTCGGCACGCTGATCCGGCTCGACGCCGTCTATCACGGCCACTTCACGTGCAATCTTCGGCGAATCGTCGATTTACCCAAATCTCTTTGGGTGTCTCAAGGACCTCTATCAAACAAACCAAACAAACCGACGGCATCGCTGAGACGGTCAACTTCCACCATATCAAGCATCAGGATACATGCCCCTTACAGCCATCAATCCCTCCCCCATTGTGCCCCTTAGTCCTATTCAAGACCTCACGTCACCCCACCGGGAGAGACAATTGGTATAACCTGTTTTCCTCACCATTTTTCCTCACCATCCCCCTGTCAAACCGTTTGGACGATTCTGCTGATTTTTTCCCCATTGATCGACTCCTTGTTCGGATTTCTTCCTGTCGCCTCTTCGTTTTCTGCGAAAAACCACTGACTCTCATTTGGATATCGAGCATGAGAGTTGCTGGGGCCCTTTTCAAGGGAGCCTGTTGACCCAAAGACTGGCGAGGTCGATAGCCGCGCTGGGAAGAGGGTGACCAACTGCTCCCATGGTGATAGCCCCATCGATCGAGATGGGAAGAGGGGAAAACACTTTAACCGAAAGGAGCCTGGCATATGGACAGCATGCTGATGCTTTTTATTGCGGTGATGCTCGCACTGTTGATCGGCGGATTAATTGTGTACAAGAAAGGAGCGTAAAGAGCCCCCTACTCTTTTGAAGACTCCCTAAACTTCTTCCTTGTTCAGTTTTGGAAGAGGTCGGAAAATGGCGAATGACCATCGCAAGCAAGAAGGGCACGTGCGGATTATCCCTTGAAGAGGAAAGGAGGTAAAGTGAAACGAGGCGGCCATGACTAACAAGGGTGGTCATGGCCGTTTCCCCCTTCGCGCCCCCATCACCCTCGTTATCCTTCCAGACGAGACCGTCTCTGCTTTGGGTCATCTCTTCCTGTCCGTCCACAAATGATTGTCCATCTTGTTGAGTTAGTGGAACGGCGGAAAAAATGATTGGCGATCACCCGAACTTTTGGTAAAGTTCGTCTCTCGTTTCGGCAGTGTATCCATCCACGTCTTGTCGTCTCAATAAACAGCCAACGGGGGACGCATCTATGAAGGCCGGGAAACAGGGTAGGCGTTGTTGTGCAAGCAGAAACAGGAATAGCATGTTCGTTCTTGCGTTGGTTGGAGCCCTCCTCGCTCCTAGTGCTCAGGCCATTTCCTCAACCGATTTCTCATCTCACGCCGACACTCTCCCAAGTACAGCCGTTCCCCGTGTGATAGCTTTCTCCACCTTGACAGAAGAACCAGGCGACCCTCCAAGCTCCTCTGATGAACCCTATGATCCCTTCGCCGAAGCCGGTGAATTGGACATCGAGGAATATGATCCCTGGGAACCGCTCAACACAAAGATCTTTGAGTTTAACCGGCAAGTCGACCGGTGGATTCTGAAGCCTGTTGCAACTGGCTATAACCT
>JANDJC010000027.1 GCA_024331045.1 Nitrospira sp. | reverse complement strand
GTCAGTAGAAAACCATCGGCAACAATCCACGGTTTTGATCGTAGACGATGAAACAGGCCCTCGTGAGGCTTTGAAACTCCTGCTCCGTCAAAATTTTCACATTTGTGTCGCAGAAAACGCCGCCACGGCACTCCACATCCTCGGCACGCAGCCGGTTGACCTTGTGACACTCGATCAACGACTGCCGGACAAATCTGGTCTCGATCTGTTGCGGGACATCAAGCAACGTCATGCTGACGTCGAGGTAATTATCATCACAGGACACGGCTGTCTCAAATCAGCAACAGAAAGCCTGCATCAGGGAGCGGCGGGATACCTGCTGAAGCCCTTCAACACCAACGAGCTGACGACGCTCATCACCCAAACGGTGCAGAAAAAACAGCGTCTGGACTTTATTCGATCCGCTCTTCGCTCCTCTCCAGATCTATGGCAGTTCAATGGCGCCACGACAGTCTGGCAAACGTTCAGAGAAGCGTACGGCGCATTTCTTGCCGCTGCTCCGTCACACCCAGCGACTCCCCCTGACAGGCCACAGTGGCCGCTTCTTCTCTCGGATATACTGGAAGCCCTCGATCATCGATTATGGAATCATTCGTGCCGGGTCAGCTTTTATGCCGGTTTAATGGGGAACCAGCTTCGCCTCGAGCCTCAGCTTCACGAGCACCTGACGGTAGGCGCGTTCTTGCACGACATCGGCAAGATTCATCCTCCATGCCCTCAGCGGGTTGACCAGCACACCCACTGGAGTTGCCTCACAGCAGTCGAGACGCAACACCCGCTTCGGGGGGCGGCACTTCTTCATTCCCTGGAGCTTCCGGCAGAAGTCATAAACATTGTTGCCTGCCATCACGAACGATGGGACGGCACCGGCTATCCCCACGGACGGCGGGGCGAAGAAATCCCTGCGTTGGCTCGCATGGTCAGCATTGCGGAGGCTTTTGACGACTGGACGATGGCCCCAGACGAGCGGGAGTCTTTGACCATTGAGGAAGCTGCCCGCCGCCTCTCGAAAGAATCACACTCGCTGTTTGATCCGGCGCTAGTCGAACTTTTTGTTACCATCCTGGCTTCCTCAAGAGCCGCACTCCCTCCGCTGGCAACTTCACCGTTCACCAACCAGAACGTCCTCCCTTTACCAACATCCCTGATTACTCGTTAGCGCCACTGATCAGCTCCGCCGCGGTTGCCCTGACCTTCTTCGTAATCGCATCACCGGCAAGCATGCGGGCAATTTCCCTCTCGCGACTGTTGCCCTTGAGCAAACGTACCACCGTCGTCGTCCGACCGTTCACCACCGCTTTCTCAAGACACCAGTGATGATCCGCTTGGGACGCCACTTGCGGCAAATGGGTCACACAGAGGACTTGATGGCAACGGCCCAAGGCCTTGAGTCGCCGCCCGATCGCTCCGGCGGCTGCTCCGCCGACCCCCGCGTCGATTTCGTCAAAAATGATGACCGGCACTCGATCGACGCCGGCAAGCGCGGACTTCAGTGCCAGCATCACTCTCGACAATTCCCCCCCTGACGCTATTCGTGACAGCGGTTTGGGGGGTTCACCTTTATTGGCGGAAAAAAGAAACTCGACGCGATCCCGCCCTTCTACACCGTAAGCGTCATGCTGCTCCGATGACTGAAGCTCAATACGAAACTCAGCGTCCCCCATCTTCAACGCGTCCAGCTCCTGACGGACGCTGTGGGTCATTCGCCTCGCGGTCTCCCTTCGCTTTTGGCTCAATTCATCAGCGAGTTGTACCACCTGCACCCGTCGTTCATGAACTTGGCGATCGCACTGAACGAGCTGATCGTCGGCATGGTGCAGATGCGCCAATTCTTCCCGAATCCGACGCTGGGCCTCCACCACCGCTTCCACCGTGCCACCGTATTTTTTCTTGAGTCGTTGAATCAATGCCAGCCGATCTTCAATGGCGGCCAACCGTCCAGGATCAGCTTCCAACCGACTCGCATAGTCCCGCAAACGATCCGCTACTTCCCGGACAAGCACCTTCGCTTCGGAAAGCAAACGAAAGGGCTCCTGCAGCGCGTCATCCAGCTTGGCCATTTCGCCGAGAGCCCGCTCCGCCACCGCCAAGATCGGTAAGACCCCCCCGCCTCGTTCCACTAGACTGCCCTGAGCCTCTGCCGTCAGTTCGCTCAGCCGGTGAATGGCCCCCAGACGTCGGCGTTCGGACTGTAACAGTTCCTCCTCGTCCACACGCAACGCCGCCTCCTCCAATTCCCGCTGTTGAAACGTCAGATAGTCCTCGCGCTGGGAGGCCTCTTGCACCTTGGCGACCAGGGTTTCTCGAACTTGCCGCAGGTGCATCCACTCTCGATACTGTTCTTCGTATCGATTCCGCAACGGCTGAAGGCGACCGAAGGCATCGAGAACTTCTAATTGCAGTGCTGGACGCAACAGCGACTGTTGGTCATGCTGACCGTGAATATCGACAAGCGTTCCTCCTAATACTTCCAACGCATGAACCGGGCTCATCACTCCATTAAGATAGACCCGATTCCGCCCGGACCTGCTAATTATGCGTCGCACCACGAGTTGGTGCTCCGCTGCACCCAAAACCCCTTGCTCGCGCAAGGTGGTGAGCAGAGGAAGATCCGGAGGAATCTCGAACACCGCTTCCACCGTGGCTTCTTCCTCGCCAAACCGAATCTGATCGCTGGAAGCCCGTCCCCCCACGAGCAGCTCGATAGCATCAATCAGTAGAGACTTGCCGGCACCAGTCTCTCCCGTGAGAACGGTAAACCCCGGCTCAATTGTGATCTCAAGCTGTTCGAGAATGGCAAAATTGGAGATGCGCAGCGCGGTCAACATGGCTGCGGCGGTCGCACCGCTTAGGCGGTGCTGGCATATTTGGCAAGCAGCGAGTCGATAACTTCCTTAAATTGTCGTTTGGGCCGCGCTCCCACCAACTTTTCGACCGGTTGGCCGTCTTTAAAGAACATGATGGTGGGAATGCTCATCACCTGGTAGCGACCAGCGATCTCTGGATTCTCATCTGTATTGAGCTTGCGGACCTTGAGCTTACCGGCATACTCTTCGGCCAATTCATCGACGATCGGCGCAACCATTTGACAAGGGCCACACCACACCGCCCAAAAATCGACCATGACGAGCTCAGTTGCGTTGAGAATCTCGGCATCCCACGTGGACTCTTCCACTTTTAAAGCATTCCCGGCCACATTTCCTCCTTACGTTTAGAGAAAATCCATGTTCGTCTTCGAACGCGGGCATCGTACCCCACCCTTCTTGCGCTGTCAAATGCTCGCAGCCCCCGGTACTTTCCCGCTACTGGATCGTCCCCGCAGATCCTTATTTAGCGGCTTTAGCGGCCGCCGGTTGATCCTTCTTCAAACATCCGATCTTGGCTTCTGATTCCATACTGCCCCCACGGCACATACCAGGGAAGTCCTCGCTCTCCCCACAAAAGCGGAGAGAGAATGGACCGTACAACCGCGGTGCCGGTGTTTTCGGTCCACCCCAGCCCGGTCAGACTCAACAGAAAATTGAACTGGTGACGATCGGGGAACTGCACATAATAAAATCCCACCGACCAACACTTACAGGGGTTTTGATACAGCGCTACAACATCATACTCAGGACTCTTGCGGGCTTTCACGTCATAGTACCCCCTGGCTCCAATTGTCCAGCCCCAGGGAGTACGAAAGGCGCCCGACGCCGTGAGAAACAGAATTTCTTTGGTCGGGGCATAGACCTCGCCGAACGACAGCGGATTCCAGATGTCACCCCGCCTCACACGGGGACCACTTCGCGAATACCGCTGGCCGATTTCAACATACCAATTGCTCTCTTCTTGCAACCGAATATCAGAGTTGACCTGGCTTACAGTGCCCTCATACGGATCAACGAACGCATCCAATATCAGATATTGATTGATCGGCGGCCGCGTCCCCGCGCTCAGAAGGCCTGATGATCGGTCAAAGCCGGCGGCATCCAGTTGTGACCGCATCACATGGGGCATCGTGTTGCCGATCACGGCCCGCACCCACACATCGGAAAACTTTCTCCCTTCGATGGGAACCGTTCTCGGCTGAATGGGCTGTGTCACTGATCCCACCAACGGATCGACACCGGGAGTGAAATCTCTCGCTCTGGTCTGCACCTCTCCCACCTGATAACTTTGGGCAATCGTCAAATCCAGCCAATTGAAAGACCACGCGTTGCTCTGCTCCAACACCCGGCTCCGAAACGCATAGGTCAAAAGATTCTTCCGCGGCAAATCGTCGACTTGATCGATCAACGTCAAGTTCGATTGATCCGTCGCGGGCACATACTCATACGTCACCGTCGGTTCGATCGTGTGCAGCAGACTGCCGCCCCCCTCCAAACCGTAGCGGCGCGCCAACTTGGACATCACATCGACTCCCACCCAAAAGGTTTCCCGGTGCTGGGAGGCGGCCGTCTGGGCGCCACGGCTGTAGTAGACTTCGCGAAACTTGGCCTGCGGTCGAATCCCAATGACATGTCCAAGATCGATGACGTCCGTTGCAATGCCGGGGACGACATCCACGCGATTCAATGTGAACCCCTCTTCACGATAAAAATTGACGAAGTTTCCCTCCATCCCAAACAGGAAGGGGGAATTGAACAATGGCACATCCGGCAGGTTGTATCCCACTTCCGGCAGACGCTGGAACGTATCCCTGCCCCCCGCCTGCAATGGCTGAAGGTACCGACCCAAGAGATACAGGTTGCCATACGGGAGCTGTTTTGCCGCCAGTACGTTGGACTCATTACTCGGGGAAGCTCTTAAGGTCCCAGAGTTGCTCAGTTGTTGAAAATAGTTGGGATCCGTCACGAACCCTACATTCGCCCGGAGCAGCAGGGTCTCGCCAAACATCTGGGTGTGGCTGCCAGAGATCATGGCACGGGCCCGCCTCGCATCCTCAGCCATTTGGCTGGTCGTCTCGACGTTGGGCAACTCAGTCTGTTGCAAGTACCCAACGTGCCATTGCCCACGGGATCGCCGGTTCAGCACATAGCGATAATCAAAATCGGCGCCGTATCCAAGATTGCTATAGTATTTGGGGGCGATCGTGAGGTCTTGGCTGGGATTGATTGCCCAATAGAAACTGCCTTGCGCATGAAAGCCAAATCGATTGTCGTATGAAACGATGGGAATCAAGAAGCCGGTCTTACGCCTCGTTAAGGGATAAACCATTTTCGGCACGGGGAGCACCGGCAGATCGTTGACACAAAACCATGCCCCGCTAAATGACAATGTCTCACCGATCCTGGCATCCAGATCGGCAAACGTCAGGCGCCAAGCCGGCACTTCTCCCTCCTGCGCATCGCAGTTGGTGAATGTCCCTTCCTTGACTCGATAGTGGGAATCCGAGAACCGTTGCAACAGTCTGCCGGTCACATATGAATTGGTGGAAGCCGCATAGAGCTGGCCATGCGTGACGACGCCAGCCTCGGTATTCACGTTCAGTTCGAGCCGCTCGGCCGTGAGATCCGTTTGCGGATCCGTCAGGTGGACATGGCCGCTGGCGGTGAGGACTCCCGGCAAGAGGTGAATGGTCACACGATCAGCCGTCAGCATGATCTTTCCATACCGAACGACAACCGATCCTTCCGCTTCATAGACCTCTTGATCTTGGCGATACTCCAGACGCGCCGCCGTGACGTCCAACGAAGGGGAAGGACGAGCCGGCCCTTCGGCGGTTGTCTCCACTTCGGCAGCCGCCACGCCGGGAACTATCCATACCAGCGCCGCCGCCCACACAAAGATTTGATATCGCCATGTCAGCCGGTCGGAGGCAGTCATCCTCTCCCCGCTACCCCCGCAGCACCGACGGCTTGCCGCCGCGCAAGGCCGCCTTCACGTCGCCCAGCAGCATGAGCGACCCGGTCACGCACACCAGATCGCGCGAAGCCGCGCGCTCTTTAGCCAACCGAAGAGCATCCGTCGGAAACGGCGCTTCCCAAATGGGACGAGCCCATTCCGCCAACACCGCCCGGAGAGTTTTGACCTCGGCAGAACGTGCTAAGCCGGCCTGAGTCAACACGATTTCCGAAACAAGCGGAAGTAACGGAGCAATAAAGGCCCGATGGTCTTTGTCTCGCATCATACCCCAGACCAGGATCACGGAAGACTCTGGGTGGGCACTGTGAAATTCCTCAAGATATCGAGCCAGCGTCAGAGCAGCGGCTGGATTGTGCGCTCCATCCAGTAAGATGCGTGGCGCGCCATCGAGTAGTTCGAGCCGGCCTTCCCATACAACAGAGCGCAGTCCTCGCCGAATCGCCTCATTCCCCACCAAGAGTCCAGAGCGGGCCGCTGCTTCCAGCAAAGCGATCGCGCAGGCGGCATTGTCTAACTGATGGTGTCCCGCAAGGTTGCAGCTGAGCGCATCGATCGTCCATGTTGGCCCATGGTAGACAAATCGCTCGGGCCCACTGCCCTCCACTCCAAAGTCCTTTCCCAAGCTCCACAGTGGCGCACCTCGCTGGGCTGCCACGTTCCGGATCACGCTGGCGGCTTCAGGCTCGATTCTTCCCATGACGACCGGCACCTCCAATTTGATGATGCCTGCCTTTTCGAAAGCGATTGCTTCGAGGGTATGGCCCAAATACTCTTCATGATCCAACCCAATGGTGGTGATCGCGCAGGCAAGCGGCTCGACAATGTTTGTGGCGTCGAACCGTCCTCCCAACCCCACCTCAATCACCGCTACATCGACTTGACGATCGGCAAAGTACCGCAAGGCAATAGCGGTAGTCACTTCAAAAAAGGTCGGGGTGAGAGAGGAGGGGATAAGGTTTCTCACCGTCTCAACCTGCTCCGCGAGCTCGCCTTCGCTAATCATGCGGCCATTGATTTTGATCCGCTCGCGAAAATCCACCAGGTGCGGAGAGGTATACAGGCCCACCCGATAGCCGGCGGCTTCGAGCATGGCTGCCGTCATGGCCGCTGTGGACCCCTTGCCGTTGGTCCCAGCCACATGCAAGACGCGCAGTTGACGCTCGGGATTTCCAATCGCGCGCATCAGTAACCGCATGGGATCGAGACCAAGTTTGATCCCGTGTTTTTGCAAGCTGTAGAGATAGTCAAGAGCGGCGGGATAGGTCATCAGCAGCGGAGGAACCCTGCGGCGATGTCACGACAAATGAGCGATGAGGGTACTGACCGTCTCTTTGAGTTGCTTGCGCTCGACAATCATATCGATCATGCCATGTTCCAGAAGGAACTCGGCACGCTGAAACTGATCCGGCAACTGTTGCTTGATCGTTTGTTGAATGACGCGGGGACCGGCAAACCCGATCAATGCCTTCGGCTCGGCGATGATCACATCGCCCAGCATGGCTACGCTCGCCGTCACGCCGCCGAAGGTGGGATCGGAGAGGATGCAAATGAACGGCAATTTAGTTTCTCCTAACTTGGCGACAGCCGCCGACGTCTTGGCCATCTGCATCAGCGAGAGGATGCCTTCCTGCATGCGAGCCCCGCCGGATGCCGTCACGAGAATAACCGGCAATTTGTGCTCCACCGCTCGGTCGATCGCCCGACAGAGTTTCTCGCCCACCACCGATCCCATGCTGCCACCCATAAAGCCAAAGTCAAACACGCACAGCACTGTCCGCCGACCGTTGATGAGTCCTTCTCCAATCACAAGTGCGTCCTTGCGGCCGGTTTTTTCCTGCTGGGCCTTGATCCGTTCGCGATAGGATTTCGTGTCGTGGAACTCGAGGGGGTCCTGTGCCTCTATCTCGGCGTCCCATTCTCGAAAGGTTCCCAAATCCATTAGCAACGCAATCCGCTCGGCGACCGTGAGCGGAAAATGGTACTCACACTTTGGGCAGACCTTGTTGTTGCGTTCCACCTCCTTGCGATAGATGATCTCCCGGCAATGATTGCACTTCAGCCACATCCCCTCGGCACCCTTGGAACGTGGTGGAGGAGGTTCTACCGCTTTCTCTTTTTTAAACCAGGCCATGGCATACCCCCCACGACAAACGCCGACGCTTCCCCCTCCCCGCCGGACACTGATCGGTCTTTTCCTCACCTGTTCCGCCTGAGCGACAGGCCAGACTCGCTTTCATCAGAATGCTACCTGCTTGGCCACCATCCATCCCCCTATTCCGATACTTACCACGCCGGCGAGCCCTTGCAACGTCACAAACATCCGTCGGCTGAGGGACACTGACCATATCAGTGGAAGGCTGATCGTCACTCCAACGGCCATCATACCGGCAATCGACCCAAGACCGAACACGGCAATAGAGACAAGCCCCTCCACCACTTCCTCAGTAGATGTCAGAACAAGAAGCATCAAGGCTGCTGACCCAGCCAAGCCATGGACCATGCCAATGCCCAATGGACGAAGAGCCTCGGCTGTCCAATGGGGATGACGATGATCGTCTCCGCGCGGGTGAGGATGCCAATGGATATGTACACCGTGACCATGGTTGTGAGGATGGACATGCCATCGTTCGGTCAAGAGTTTGAACAACACGTTTCCGCCCAATATCACCAGCAAGATCCCGACTCCGATCTCCGTGATCTGTTCAAACTCCGCGGAGGGGCGAACTCCCAACCCCAAGACGACTGCCCCTGCCGCGAGCAACATCATCGTATGGCCGATGCCCCACCAGAAGCCCACGGCACCGGACGCCCGGAGCGACGGTCGTTCGGCCAGCACCGTCGAGACGGCGGCCAGATGATCGGCGTCGAGTGCGTGCCGAATCCCCAGCAGAAAGCCTAATCCGACACCGGCCATGGAGGACGGCTCACTCATAATCTTGGCTTCTCCTAGCCGTCACGGGCCACCCGTTGACCTATCCTCCCCTTGCATGCATCTCAAGATGAGGATCCTCTCGCAATCGCTCGATGCCAATGAGTTCCCGCTCTCTCATCCCCGTTCGTTCGAGTTCTTTGCGCATCTCGGCACCGCGATCACGGCGAGACCGCCAGCCAGTCCGGATCAACTCACGCATGTGGTCCGGAGCAGCACCTCGTCGGAGTGGCCCACGCAAATCAATGCCCTCCAGGGCATAGAGACAGAGGTACCACATACCATCAGCCGTCACCCGGCTTCGGTCACACTGAGCACAAAATGGCATTGTCGTGGAAGGGATAATGCCAAACGTCGTGCCATCCGCCAGCCGATATCGTTGAGCTGGAGCCGCCCCCCGACCGGCAATCGCCGCAATTTCACCATAATAGCGGCTCAATTGCCCCAACATCGCCTGGCACGACAGCACCTTGTCCATCGTCCACTCATTGGCCCCGCCGACGTCCATGTACTCAATAAACCGCACCTCGGCGCCAATCTGTCTGGCAAATTCAATGAGGGGCACAAGCTCATCGTCATTGAATCCGCGGATCATGACCGCATCAAGTTTGAGATCGGGAAATCCCACTGCTCGAACTGCCGCAATCCCCTCCAGAACACGATCAAATTCATCCCGGCCGGTCAACCGCCGAAATCGTTCCGGTTTCAACGTGTCCAAACTCACGGTCACCCGATGGAGCCCCGCGTCATAGAGCGCCTGTGCCTGTTCGGCCAGTAACACACCGTTTGTCGTCAGGGCAATCTCCATGATTCCTCTGTTCTGCGAGAGCAGCCGGACCAACCGCGGAAGGTCTCGCCGCAGGAGCGGCTCCCCGCCCGTCAGCCGGACCTTGTCCACTCCCAGGTCAACGAAATAGCCTGCCAGGGTCGCCATCTCCTCGAAGCTCAACACATCTTCGCGGGGGAGCCACACATAGTCTTCTTCGGGCATGCAGTAGCGGCAGCGCAGGTTGCAGCGATCGGTCACGGAAAGTCTCAGGCTCCGAAGCGGCCGGCCATACAGATCTTCAACCGCTTCGCCCACGGCGTGACGGCGAGAAGACGAAAGAGAGAGGTCGTCCATGTCCCGGTCACCAACCTCTCAGGGGTGCTCTTCCACCCACACTTCGCCCTGTGGCGTGTGTTCGAGTTTCCAGATGGGAGTAATTTGCTTCAACTCGTCGATCGCCCACTTGCAGGCTTGAAACGCGTCGGCCCGGTGCTCCGCCGCCGCGATAATCAACACGATGTTTTCTCCGATCGCGATCTCGCCGTAGCGATGGACAATCAACAGTTCAAGAATGTCGAAACCCTTCAGGGCCCGTTCGCGGATCTCGCGCAATTTTTTTTGGGCCATGCCTTCATAATGTTCAAACGTGATCCGGTCCACTTCCCGGCCCCGTGACCAATCCCGAGCAATGCCCAGAAACGTGGCAATGCCCCCGATCCTCGTGGACCGGCGGCGGACGCGATCCAGTTCCCGGTCGACCGAGAAGTCCTCGCGCTGGACCCGGGCGAACTCTTGTGCTTCATCCTGTTCCGTCGAAGCTTCACCGGAAGCCCCCCCTGCAAACGGAGGCAGGAGCGCGATCTCGTCCTCGGCATGAACGACCGTGTCTTCGTGCGCGATCTCTTGATTGACCGATACCAAGACTTTTTTCTTCTGAATCAGGGCTCCGATGTCCGGGTAACCGGCCTCGATGGCGCCGATCACGTCCTTGACCTGCCGGCCGTCAGCCACATTCAGCGACAGAGTCGCCTGATTCCCGGCCATCATTTTCGTCATGCCGAATAACTTGACTGTCACCATGATCGCTACGCCTTAACCTGGACCCGACCTTCCCTCGTATAGGTCCCGGACTTGCCGCCGGACTTGGAGAGCAGACAGACATCGGTGACGGTCATCCCTCGATCAATTGCCTTGCACATGTCATAGATCGTGAGCGCCGCAATCGAGACCGCCGTCATCGCTTCCATTTCCACGCCGGTTTGCCCCGTGGTCTTGACGGTCGCCACAATCGTGATCGAGCAGAGGCCGTCGACATTGGGTTGCGTGTCTTCTTCGAAACTGATGTCCACGCTGGAAAGAAACAGCGGATGGCACATGGGAATAAGGTCCGGCGTTCGCTTGGCCCCCATCACCCCGGCCACTTGGGCGACCGCCAGTACATCGCCCTTGGCGATCTTACCCCGCAGGATCTGCTCCAACGTCTCAGGCTTCATCAACACCGTGGCCTGAGCCGTTGCCACCCGTTCGGTGGAGGCCTTGGCGGTCACATCGACCATGCGAGCGCGACCAGCCTCGTTAAAGTGAGTAAATTCGGACATTTTGTTCAGTAAATCAGGGCGTTGTACTACGTCGTCACGGAATTATAGGGGCCGCCGGAAATGAAGGTCAAGCAAGAGAAAGCGATGGTGGATAGACCTCACGACAACCTCTGGAGACGCCGCGAAGTGAGACGGTTCATCTGAGCGGGGAGACCTGACAGCAATCCGAACCCTCTATGGGATGTGGGGATGTGTGAGGCCGGTTTCGCACAATATCGAAGGGGCCGAACGGGATTTCCCTGACCTTGTTTAGCAGATTGCGGAAAAATTCGATGGCTCGTTAGGTGCCTCAGCGGTCCATTTAATTTTTTGGCTCAAACGATCCTTGCCCAATCTTCGATCATGCAAGTCAGCGATACACCGGTCCAGATTGTATCGGAGTCCCTCGCGCCTGATCATCTGGCGGCATTGTTCACCGCGGCGGGCATGTGTCTGAGTGTGTCCAGCGCCTACGTGGCACGACGCACGGTCTTGCCTCACTCCTAACGTGATCACCGGAACGAAGGGGTCTCGTCGGAGGGACTCCCCCATGAACGCTTGACAAACACAAGAATCTTCCGCGATCGTGTTTTCGCTCGACCAGGGCCACGCAAGCAGTTTCTCAATAGAGAACCCCTCAGAGAGAATCCATGGACATCCGAATCATCCGCGACGCGATCACCAAGGACGAGCTCCGAACCATCGCCGCTCAACAGTTCGGCGACATGGTCAAGGCCGTCGTCGACGTCGAGCGAGAGATCATGGCGATCGGCGGCGAACTGCACGCCGATGAGGAAGCGGTCCTGTTGGAGAACGGATCACGCCAGGAGAACCTGTGGGGCGTCAATCTCTATCCGGAGCAACCGCCTTCGGAGTGGATCGAGTTCGACTCGATGATCAATGTTCGCCCGGCCCATGGGAACCGGTCGCGGTTCGTGGAGAACGCGACGATTCGTGACGCCATTGTAGCGATCATCCATCGGTTGGTGCGGGACTGACATCCCTCATGACACCCGTTCATAAACAATTGGCAGCGGGACGCTGGCAGTCACTTTCCCTCTTGGAGCAACTGGCCAATGTCGGCAGCGAGGTGGCTCGCGCCGGCCGCTGGTATGAATCGGATCGGGATCGTTGCGAACAGGCCTTTGTCCGAGCCCTTGAACTGTTGGATTTGACGATCGCCGATCCCAGGTGGAAAGGCCGCCGCAAAGAATTGACCCGTGCGCGCGAACTCTTGTGCGACGCCATGTATGGCGGAACGCTCTACGGCAGTGATTGGGCTTCGCTGGATCGCTACTTCTTTCACTTCGCCGTGGCGGCCCGCCTGAATCGGCGAATGGCAGGGAGACAATAAAGAAATCAAGACGGCTTTTCCCATCCCTTTTCCATCTCTTCGCACGCCGGTTGTTTCTTTTACGGCGAACCCTCTCTGGAAAATCACCGTTCATTTTCAGTAGACTCGTCCCGGTTTGCGAGAGGTTGTGCCTCCGCTGACGGAGGGATAATGGGACTCTTTCGCCGGCTTTTCGGCCTGCCGTCGTTCGCCGGGTCCACGAATGCCTTGCTGGTCGAGCTGATGTTGCCGACGCTGACGGACGCGCAACGCGCCGAGTTAAAGAAACGCGCCATTGAATTCTTGCAAAACACCGGCTCGGCGGGAACCTCGCCGGAGGCTGCGTTGGCCGTCTTGAATCAAGCCTCCCGTATCACGCAACTCAATCTCCTTGCGCTTGCCATGAAAGAACTGGGCTACAAGCCTCCCCTCTCAACGGAACGGTTTAAACGGGTCCGCGATCCCTTTGCCATTGACTTGGTGGATGAACGGACCTTGCGAGCCGTGGCGCGTCGACTGAAGTGGGCTCATGGCATTGATCCCGTCATCGGCAAAGATCCTTTGAACTTCGACTCATGGTAGTCCCTCTGTAGTACCTCTTCTCTTGACAGGCTCACCCTGCATCGTTATTCTGCCCCCGCTTTCACTCAATAGCCGTTGACACAAAAGGAGCCCCAATGCGCATCCCCTTGTTCGGACGTACCCTGATAACTGTGCTCTGTGTGTTGCCACTTACGTCTCTCGCTTCCCCCGCCCCAGCAGCCGAAGACTTCAAGATGGGAGTAGTGGACCCTCAAACCATCTTAGAAAAATCCAAGGCGGGCAAGCGGGCATTGGAGGGATTGAAAGAATACGTGTCCATCCGGCAAAAGCTCTTGTCCAAAGACGAAGAAGACCTGCGCAATGCCGAAAAGCAGCTTCGCGAGCAGGGCGCCAAGATGAGCGAGAGCGAAAGAAGGGAAAAAGAAACCCAGTTTCGCACCAAGGTACAGGACTATCAAAAGCGCGCGCAAGAGTTCAATCAAGAACTTCAGCGCAAACAAAAAGAGTTGGTCGACGAGTACATGAAAAAGATCGTGGCAGCGACCAAGACCGTCGCCGAAAAGGGCGGCTACTCGCTAGTCGTGGATAAGGGCAGCGAGCAGACCATGAAGATTGTGCTTTATTACAAAGATGCCATCGATTTAACCGAACAAGTCCTCAAGGAATTTGACCAGGTCAATAAATAAGCGTGACCAATCACTTCCATCCCCCATCCCCATTGAAACGACGTACAAACACCGGCTCTTGATGACCAAAACTCGACCGCTCCCGCGCCGCTTCTCGCTAAAACAAACATCCCTGCTCACCACCTGGCCTGCGAAATGTCTTGGGCACTGCCTCATCAGGATCATGGTCGGGAAACCCAGCGCGGCGCTTAGCCACCTCGAACAACCGTTCAATGACCGCCCAATAGGTTCCGGTGCCAACCTGACGTTTGAAGAACTCGCTTTCCTTCAACGATCCCCCTCGCATATCCCGCAACCGATTGACGATTTTTCCAACACGATCGGGAAACAGTTCGCCCATCCGTTGCAAAAAGACCGTTTCCAGGCTACCACTGAGCCGCAGCAACGTGGCAAACGCGGTGGAAGCCCCCGCCATGCTCGCCCGTTCTAGCAACTCGGGAATATCGCTCTCATTCAAACCAGGAATGATGGGTGCCAGAGAAATACCGACCACGATGCCCTTGTTGGCCAAAGCGCGAATGACCTCAAATCGCTTCGACACCGATGGAGCATAGGGTTCCACTTTTCTGGCCATGGCGTCGGACGCAAACGGGATACTGACGTATACTCGTAACCATGCATCACGATGCAAGCTCTCAAGGAGATCCAGATCACGCAAGATCAGCGCGCCTTTCGTGATAATTCCAACAGGGTTCCGATAGTCGGCGCAAACCGCGAGGCAGGCCCTTGTCAGGCCATAGACTGCTTCCAGCGGCTGATAACAGTCCGTATTACCTGAAAAGACGATCAGCTCGCCCCGCCAGGAGGGGCGGTCAAAGACCCGTCGCAACAGCAGAGGGGCGTCCTTTTTGATGATGATCTTGCTATCAAAATCCGTCCCCGCCCCAAATCCCCAGTATTCGTGCGACGGTCTTGCATAACAATAGGCACAGGCATGTAAACACCCGCGATAGGGATTGAGACTCCACCGAAATGACAGGTCCGGACTCTCATTACGACTGAGAATCTCTCTGGTGCTGTCTTCATAGACTTCCAGCCTGACGGGGCCGGCCGGCTCGAGTAGCTCCCGGTATTGGGATTCGTATGGATTGGGAGGATTGGCAATGGCTCTCATAGTGGCAATATGGTGTTCCGTCCTCCCACTTCATGTCAACGCATCAGTCGCCATAGCGGTCAACGCACCAGCCAATGCCCCGCCACGGACCCTCCTCTCCATTTCTGCGCCACACTCGAGAAGCGTTCGGTTTCGTTGACTCTCCCCGGCTCGGATGCTAGATTCCATCCCCGTTCAACTGCCAGAGGCGCCGTCATGCACGACCCCAAATATCTCCGGGATCATGTCGAGGCCATTCGCATGGCCCTGGGAGCCCGCGGCCATGACGTGCCATGGGATGCTATCCGCAAGCTGAGCGAAGAACGGCGTATGTTGACAGCTCAGGCCGAGCAACTGCGGCATGAGCTCAAAAAAGGATCCGACGACGTCGCGCGCCGCCGTCGAGCCGGTGAACTGGCTGACGACGTCATCGCGGCGATGAAACACATCGGAGACCGGATCAAAGAGATTGAGGACCGGTTGCGGGAAACAGAGGAGGCCCTGAAGGGGCTTGCCCTGCGCATTCCCAACCTGCCGCATGAGACGGTGCCACCAGGCTTAGATGCAAGCCACAATCTCGAAGTTCGCCGATGGGGAACGATTCCTTCCTTTGCAATTTCCCCTAAACCCCATTGGGAAATTGGCGAAGCCCTCGGGATTTTAAACTTTGATCGCGCCGCCAAAATCGCAGGCGCCCGCTTTGCCCTGTTACAGGGAACAGGCGCTCGACTAGAACGGGCCTTAATCAACTACATGCTCGATGTTCATACCAGCCAGCACGGCTATCGTGAAGTCTTCCCCCCGGTGATCGTCAACCGGCAGACGATGACCGGAACGGGACAGCTTCCCAAGTTTGAAGAGGATCTCTTTCGCCTGCGCGACGAGGACTGGTTTCTGATTCCCACGGCCGAAGTACCGGTCACGAACCTCCATCGAGACGAAATCCTCACCGAGAATCAGTTACCCCTTCGGTACACCGCCTACACCCCCTGTTTCCGACGCGAGGCGGGGTCCTACGGAAAAGACACCCGCGGCCTGATCCGGCTGCATCAGTTTAACAAGGTCGAACTCGTGGCTTTCACGACACCGGATCAGTCGTATCAGGAACTCGAACGACTGACGGGCCACGCCGAGGTCATTTTGCGGAGCTTGAACCTCCCCTATCGGGTCGTCACCCTCTGCACGGGCGATCTAGGATTTTCCGCTGCCAAGACCTACGACATCGAAGTGTGGCTGCCTTCTCAAGGACACTACCGCGAGATTTCTTCCTGCAGTAACTTTGAGGCCTTTCAGGCGCGGCGAGCCAATATTAGATATCGACCAGGGAAAAAGGACGCAAAATTGGAGTTCGTCCACACGTTGAACGGATCCGGCCTGGCCGTTGGTCGGACGATGGTGGCGATCCTCGAACACTATCAGCAGCCGGACGGCTCGGTGTTGATCCCGGAAGTGCTCCGCCCCTACATGGGCGGAATGGAACGATTGACCCCTGAATAACTGCGAATAACTGGCAGAACACCCCTCACGGCGCCACTCCATTTCTCAACCAACGAAGCGACCGTAAGGCACGTTCCATCTACCGCCGCACCAGGACCCCCATGCCAGCCCACAGCCCCTCCATGCGGTGGCCATTTCATCGACAGGAACGTGGCGTATTCCATCTCTGATGCCGCAGTCCTCCCCGCCTGTCTGGCAGCTCCCCCTAGCGGTGCAGAACCCGCTTGACGAGCAGGCGCAGAGGCGTGCAGACGTTCTCGTACAGAGTCCAGTCGATGGTCAGATTCGAGCACACAGCCTTTGCGGCTCACAAGCGGGCGCCCCAGGGTATCGTCGCCGTGGTATCGTGTCATCGGCTGGCCCCCTCGTTCATGGCGAACAACATCGGCCCTGACCATCAGCTTGCTCCATCCTGGCTCGCAGCCAATGGGTACACCGACATGCTTCCCCTGACTCCTCGCTGACTCTTCGTTGTGGGCGGCGCAGCAAGGATCACCCCCTTCCCCCGCCAAATGTCGCGGGCGTGTGATACTTCCAACTGGAAATGATAAACTAGGCCCCCGTTATTTTTATTTATTGGGGCCTGGAGGGGTGCCGGAGCGGCCGAACGGACCGGTCTTGAAAACCGGAGATGGGGTAACTCATCCGCGAGTTCAAATCTCGCCCCCTCCGCCATTATGAGACGTGCAAAGACGATGCTCGGCTTGTGATCCGTCTTCAGCCTCGAGTCAGTCTTCGGCTTAGAGTCAGAAGGAGTGGTATCGTGCCACTTCACTGACAATGATGTCGCATGAAGATCCTGCGGGCTGGGTGGCAGTGGTTTCTTCGACAAACGCTGCTCAACAAAATCATCATCCTGGGCCTGTTCGCCGTCATCGTTCCTTTTTTTCTGCCAACCATTGTCGCTTGGTTCAAACCTACGATGATCAACGTCGGCGTGGCTTTTTATACCTATGAACGGACCCGCGTTTCACAAGACATCCCATCCGCCTATGTGTTTGAAAAACGGAATCTGGTGACCAATTGTAGCCTTCGCCGCCATGAGCAAACGCTCGGGGCCGACCACCCTCTTCCTTCAGAGGGTTCATGGGTCGTGATTAAGTTGTTGATCGACAATGTGTCAGACAATCAGGTGAGCAACCTGCGCGTTGGCATTCGCTCTCCGGCCATAGGACTCGCCACTCGTGTCTCGACCGCTCCTCCCATGGAGGCAACTGGACAAATGGAAACACCTCCCAATGATGGTCGCCGGTGGTTTGTTGTCACGATTCCAGCCATTGCTCCCCGGTCTTCCGTGGTCCTGAGCTTGACGACGCCGCTCGACGACACGTTGCGCAAGTTTATTTACCAAGACCGGCGAACCGTGACCATTCAAGTACCCTTTGTGGCATCGGACCAATTCCATGATTACCCACCGATTGTCTCTCGTACCAATGCCCTCAAGATTCTAAACCGCGAAGCGCTCTTACGGTCGAGAACCGGGCTCGCAGCAGAAGAGCCATTGTTTGATCCCTCTTCCCTTCCCCCCGACCCGACCCTTGCCTCGGATAACACTCGACCGTATCAGCCACTTCCCAAAACGCGATCCTGTTCAGAGGGAGAAGCCGGAATCTGGTGATTCCTTCCCATACCTTCCGCCTCATGGACCTCCGAGCAGAACAAAAAAGGATTTCCCTTAACCCTTTTGTAGGGGCTGTTTAGCCCCTTGATGGAGTTGAAGGAACCTTGCGCCTCGTATTAAGGTACCGCTCACCACCATCTGGTGCGCAGTGCTCTGTTGTTTGCTGAAGGAGGGGTCGTTGCCATGTCGCTTCAACCGCTTTCTCGTGTGGCTATCACCTGCCTGCTTACCAAGGGCAGCGCCGAGTTGGAGGCAGATGGCTGTCTCTACGATCTTACCGCCCCCAACCACACGACCACTCTCCCCGTGCCACTTCGTGCTGGGGATTATGTGAAGCTTCGGTTGTGGCTGCCTAACGACGACTCGCCGCTCTCTGTCGAGCTGGCCGAAGTCGAATGGGTGGAGAACCATCGGCTCAAGGTTGACCTCTTGTCCCTTTCCCCAGAGGCACGGACACGACTGAATCAATTCAGAGCGTCCCAACGAGCGATTCCACCCATGCGAGGAATGTCCGACACCGCGACCGATCATATTTTAATTCGCTTTTAACGCAGTGGCTTCTTCTGTTTTTCTTCGGAAGGCGATACTCGCGCACCCCCGCTCTCCAAAGGGAGAGGCATCCCCCTTTCGGTTAGCCCACCCGCTACCTCTTCGGTATTTTCACCCGCGCCTCTCCCTACTATCCTGTTTCACAACACAATGAGCACAGAGACAACGGGTGAGGGCGCAGAGAGATTTAATTGAATCCTCAGAACAATCCACAGAGTAAGAGGAGGGTACCGATGAAAAAACAGCTTGGAAAAATTGGAACTGTTCGGCGAGAGATTCGCGGGAAAGCCTGTCCCTTCTGCGGAGGCTACCGCTACCAGCTGCTCGTCCACTCCTCCACGCCTAGTGAGGAGGAGTCCCCTGCACTGGCTCGTTGCATCCAGTGCAACCGCCCTCGCCAATTTGACGACGGCTTTTGGAAAAACTTGCTAGATATCAAGGTTCCAAACCGCAAGGAAGTGTTAGCGAAACCGCTGGAACTGTGGCAGTCCTATCGCACCCGTAAGGAAGAGACACGCAAGACCTTGGAAATGTTGGCGATCAGCGGAGCGGTTCGGCCAGGCAACGTGGAGTTTCGCTATGTCAGTTCGCCGGAAGAAGGAGGGATTTTGTCTCGCTCCTTTGCGGTGGCCTCCCCTTCCGACGCCGACACTCCCACTCCTTCTCAGGCGCTCTACAATCGGCTGCGGACACAGGCCCTGGAATTGGCGCAGCGGCTGCACCTCCAGGAATTCTCCATGCAGCTTCAATCCCGCAGCCTGCAGATTCTCCAGTGGCTTCGGCGGGGATTAACCGAGCGATCATACTTCTCTCGGATCTGACCTCTCTTGTGCCATCCCCGGAGGCTGAGGTAAGATCCCCCCCGTCTTGAATCAGCCGTTGCAATTGCTTCACCGGCTGTCGGGACGGAACGTAGCCTCCACCGCAGCTTCCGGGAAACGGGGCCATGATCACGAAGGAGAGGTGGCCGAGTGGCCGAAGGCAACGGTTTGCTAAACCGTCGTAGGGGCTAAAACCCCTACCGAGGGTTCAAATCCCTCCCTCTCCGCCATTCCCCGACAAGAGCGACGATCTTGCCTTTCCCCACATCGAGGCCCGTTTTCACGTCGAGGCCCGTTTTTTTGAATGCAAATTTTCTGTTGTACGGCCGCAGTTGGTAGCGTATCGTATGAGAAGAGACATTTTTTCTTTTTCTCTTTCACAAGAAAGGATCTCGAATGCGCACGATCATCCTCAGCATGGTAAGCGTGGTCGTTTCCCTGCTCGCCGGTGGTTCACCTGGGCTGGCCGCTCCGCAGGAGCCAACAACAGAGGAGCAGAAGACTCTGTATGCCTTGGGACTGGCCATCAGCCAATCGCTGAGCACCTTTTCCCTCAGCGAAGCCGAGCTCGAAATGGTCAAAACCGGTATGGTGGACGGCGTCCTCAAACGCACTCCCAAAGTCGATCTCCAAGCCTACGGGCCCAAGATTCAAGAACTGCAGCAGACCAGGTTTGGAATGTTGGCGGAACAGGAGAAAAAGGCCGGAGCCGCCTTCCTCGCCAAGGCTGCATCCGAAAAAGGGGCCATCAAGACAGAGTCCGGTGCCGTCGTGATTCCCATCAAGCTCGGCACCGGTGCAAGTCCCAAGGCAAGCGATACCGTGAAGGTTCACTATCATGGAACATTGATTGACGGCACGGTGTTCGACAGTTCCATCAAACGCGGTGAGCCTGCAACCTTCCCCCTAGATCAAGTCATCAAGTGTTGGACGGAAGGGGTCCAGCAAATCAAGATTGGTGGAAAAAGTCGCTTGGTTTGTCCCTCGAACCTAGCCTATGGGGATCGGGGTTCTCCGCCCGTCATCAAGCCAGGCTCGACATTGGTGTTTGAAGTCGAGCTGCTGGACATTCTCTCCAAGTAATGTCAGCGGACGAATCCTCCTCTGGTTCTGGCCAGTCCTTGTTTGATAAATAGCCGGCGGTGTCCGAAAGGAGGGTCCCGGGGGGCGCTCCCAGTCCACCGAGGAAGCGGACTCCTCTTCGTGAGGAGAGGAAGCTGCTTCCCCTCCTCTTGGCCGAGAAACCGGTGCTATTTGCAGAACAGTCGTGCGCAGGCCACTTTTTCGTTCCCAGCAATTTCCAGCCCCTTCCCCTCAACGTTGGCTGATCCTCGGGCTCCTCTTTGCTGTCAGCATTGTGACCTATATTGATCGAGTCAACATTTCTGTCACCGCCCGCCAGATGATGCCGGCGTTGGGCCTCACCCATCAACAGATGGGACTTGTGTTTTCGTCCTTCGTAATTGGGTATGCCCTCTTTCAAATTCCAGGGGGATGGCTGGCTGACCGGTGGGGAGCCCGCCTGGTGCTGACCGCCGGGCTCCTGTGGTGGTCTGGTTTTACGGCCTTCACCGCCATCGCCGCTACATCAGGGCTCGCCAGCTTACTAGGGATTCTTGGAGCCCTGATCCTCGTTCGGTTTTTGTTGGGGATTGGAGAAGCGGTCGCCCTGCCGACCTTCAATCGTGCCGTGACCGATTGGCTGCCGGTCCACGAACGTGGCATGGGTATCGGCCTGGCCATTGGAGGGATCGGCGTCGGCTCCGCCATTACTCCCCCGCTGACCGCTTGGATCATGGTGAACTATGGCTGGCAGACGGCGTTCTATCTCTCCGCTGCTCTCGGTGTCGGATTGGCTGTGTTCTGGTGGAGCATGGCCCGTGACCACCCCCGTGATCATCTCCCGGAAGACGAGAAACCACCTCGCTCCGAGGACCATGCCGCACCACGGGTCCGCATCCCTTGGAAAAGCTGGCGGCAAACCCCATCGGTCTGGTGGCTGGTCTTGAGTTATACCTGTTTGGGATACGTGGCCTACATTTACCTTTCATGGTTTTATCTGTACCTTGTGGATGTCCGAGGGTTTACCGTCTTGCAAAGCGGCCTCTATGCCGCTGCACCATTCCTCACCATCCTCGTCTTCTGTCCGTTGGGGGGGTGGGTCACGGACCGGCTGGCGGTGAGGCAAGGCCTCACCCAAGGACGCCGTCTGGTTGGACTCACAGGAATGGTGCTGGCTGCCATGTTCATTGGCTGCGGTGGCGCCATCGATTCACCCTATTGGGCCATCCTGGCTCTCTCCATTGGCGCCGGATGGCTCTACTTCTCCGTCGGAGCCTACTGGGCCTCCACCAGCGATTTGTCAAAAAGCCATGCCGGCAGCCTGTCCGGTCTCATGAACATGGGAGCCAATGTAGGAGGCGCCATTTCCCCCACCCTCACACCCTGGATTGCTGAGCAAGGGGGCTGGCCCCTCTCGCTGTCTATCGCGGCACTGATCGCCTTCGCTGGAGGAGTGATGTGGCTCTGGATCAACCCGGCGACAAGCTTGGAACCGGATGACTACCCAGGGAGCCACTCGCGGTCCCTCCGAAGCTGAACTACCGATGACCGATCAGTCCGGTCTTGTCGTCAACGCTCTCCCTTGCTAGAGTAACCTTCATGATGATCCAGTTCCAAAAGAAAGATCCGCGGGCGATTCTCATCACCAAATTCGGAGAAATCGCCATTCGCTTCTACCCCGACGACGCCCCGCGTCACGTCGAAAATTTTATCAACCTTGCCAAAATGGGTTTCTTTGATGGCACGACGTTCCATCGGGTGGTGCCCGGCTTCATCATTCAAGGAGGAGACCCGCTAAGCAAACTCCCCGATCGATCGCTCCACGGCACCGGCGGTCCCGGTTACTTCCTTTCACCGGAACCCAACGATCGCCCCCACAAACGCGGCGCGGTTTCCATGGCCAAAATGCCGCGCGAGAGCAACAGCACGCGCGACTTCAACGACAACGGCTCGCAATTTTTTATTTGCTTGGATGACAACAATGGTCTCGACCGGTGCTACACCGTCTTTGGCGAAGTGTTTCGGGGCCTCGACGTACTTGACAAGATTGCCGCCGTCGCGCGCGATGAACGGGATAATCCCATCGAGCCAATTCCCATCACCGTCAAGGTGAAGGAGTAGCCAAGGTGAAGGAGTAGCCTGGGGGCTCCCCGTTTGGAACAGTTGCCGCTGGTCCCCTTGCCAATTTGCCAATCGCCGCGCCCAAGGATCAGCGTAGAGAGGGAACCGGGGCTGCTGACTGGTTAGAAGAACGCCATGCTGGCGTAGGTCACAGTGGAATTAAATTGATCGGTAATGCCGCGATCGTACCGAAGCACGTCGCCCTTCTTCGCCTCGATGAGCCGCAAGAGCGAATAGATCGACGCGAAGCCGGCAATCCGACGCCGATCCTCTTCCTTGATGATGAACTCGGCAAATTCGTCAGCCTTGAGCTCTTCGACCAATTTGAGCATTTCCAGATCCCGCTGCATGGACCGGTGGAAAGAAAAATCGGTCGGTGGTTCCCTATCGCCGTAGCGCAGACCAAGATGGGCCAAATCACCGGCCGCTATCAGGCAGTATGGCCGCCCATCCTCTTGCAGAATCCGCCGCAACCGATCAAGAAACGTTTCCACGTCCTGCTTTATCCCGGCGTCCGTCAGATCAAGAGCGGAAAATGAACAGAGGATCGGCACGATGGTAAAGGCCTTCGCCTGTCCCACGATCTCTTGTAAGAACGGCAGTTGAAACTCAATCGCCTGTTCAGTCCGATGGCACAGGTCCTCCTCAAATGAATCGGGCAGCCCCTCCCACAACCGTGACACGATCGTTCGATCCGTTTGAACCAAGCCCAAGGGTGTTTCAAAATCCTTGTCGGTCACGGCAAATGGCCGGGCCATCCCGGCCGCGGCGGTTCCCAACAGGACGTACAACGTGGGCTGCTCCGCTTCCTTCAGTTCTTTGTAAGCCCAGGCATAGCTCGGTCCGGCCTGTTTCAAATCGTAGATCGGCGTCACCAGTCCCTTGATCGGCTGGCCGGCATGGATGGACGGTTTTCTCCCCGGCCCCTCCTCACTGGCAAAGAAACCGTCGATTTGCTTCCTTAACCTCGCTGCCTCCGCCTCATAGCCGCGACCGGCAAAAACCGGTTTGCGAACGGCGGCTCGCCGATACTCTTCCTTGGCTCGCGCCAACGCCGTCTTAACTCGGTCTCCTTCGAGAAACAGCTTCTCGTCCAGTTCGTTCACCAACTGTTCGAGCTTGTTCGGCAACAGAAATTCTCCGAATCGTTTGAGATAGAGCGAGAGAATCTCCGTCAGGGAATGACGGCCGTCGAAATGTTGGATGATGAAAAAATAATTGAGGGGAAGCACCAGTTTTTCTTGGCTCAACCCCGTTGGATCCCACAACACGACGAAGGAATCTTCTCCCTGCTTCAGAGGAGAGTACTGAAGATTGCGAAGGATCGGATACTGTTTGGGATTTTTCATTGGTTCAGCAGACATGGTGACTCCATTGTAGGGGACAAGGAAAGAACACCGCAATGAGAGCGGTGGATCATGGGACCATCACCCCTCTCATCACCAGCAAGGAGGCGCACCAGACAGGTGTGTGACCACCGACCTCCCTTATCCTTCTTGAGGAGGCTCCGACTTGAGGCGACGGCTCAGCAACAGAAGCATGCTGACCGTGAGAACCGTCAACCAGAGAGTCGGTCGCCCGTAGGCCTCATCGGCATAGCCAATCAAATCGGTCAGACGGCCAATCAATAACGACATGCGAGCCATCACCGTATAGCCGAAGGCGGCGCCAAAGGCGATCATGAGAAAGAAAATGCCCGTTCGGGCCACCACCTTGCCGGGCCCCCTGTGTTCGACCGAGAAAAAGAAGTAAAACAGGACGGAGCTCACGCCAAGCAGAATGATGATCGTATTCACCCCGCTAGCTGGGTTCAGGAGATCCCAGGTCAACACCACCCCTTCTCCCGGCACCAACGCGACCAAGGGACGGACCGTATCTTCGACCTGTTTTAGGATAAACGAGGAAATGGTCCGGGGAATCGCTAGTCCCGCCCCCACTCCCACGATAAAGGCAAAGGCATAGCGGGACAGCCACGCTGCTTGGGGGACGTATCGGGCCAGCATCAACGTGCCGATCAACACGGGAATCAGCAACGACCACTCGTGTTGCTCGACGATCGGTTTCCAAATCAAATGCACAAGGACGGTATCGTAGGTCTTGACGATCGTGTACCCGACCGACACTCCAACGTACAGATGTTCCGCCAGTTTAAACAGCGGATTGTCCCGGTAGAGAAACGAAAAGATAAACAGAGTCAATCCCGTCGCCACCCAGGCGCCGATGATGGATTCAACCGACATCACGAGCCTCGATTACAGCCTGACCGAACTGAACACGACCCTTATTGCGACACACCAATCCCACGACCGTCGCCTCGTCACGACGCTTGCTGTTGCCGCCGAAGGACAAAGTAGAACAGATTGCACAACATCACCAACACGATGATCGCCATGTGAGTGGCCGATTGGGCATCCATGCCGGCTATGGCCTGTCCCTTGCGACCAATCAAACTTTCATACTCCGCCGCACCCCGTAACCCGCCAATCAAGCCGTTGATCTGCCCGCTCCGTAACAGCGGATAGAGTCCCGGGGCCATCACACCCGTGCAGCCGCCCCCCATCTCGAACTTGTATTTGTCCTTGCCGAACACATACCAGGCTTCGACCCCCGGATTGCCGGCACCTAAACTCACCGCATAATCCACATCCCGCAGACTGTTCACCCCTTCGAGCACCGGCAGCCCCTTGGTCGGCCTGCCATGGTAATCAGAGGGAAAGGTGGTGTAGAGGTTCTGCCCCATGTTGATGATCACGGCCGTGCCGCCCGGACTCCAACCCAGAAACACATAGTCCTTCGTATCCTCTTTTCCCGTCTCGCGAGCGACCTGGGAGATGATCTGATCGGCCAATCCCGTCCCACTCACCCATAAGGTCATTGCCACGACACGGAGGTTTTTTCGAAACGCATGGTGAAGCAAGGCTACAGCTTGTGGGTACAGTTCCGGCTTGGAAGAGGGATCAAAATCCAACGACAGGAGAAACACAGACCCCTCCGGTAACGATTCGATATAGTCATAGACGGCCCGCACTTCGGGAGAAATTTTAATCGGGAGGCCAACGGGATAGAGCAGCGGGACAAGGGTGCACAGCCCGATGATGAGGAAGATAATCCGCCGGTCGATCTTGAGCATGCGTTCGGCAATCCTCATCGATCGGTCTCCATGAGACGGGGAGTTGGTCGCGTCTGATCAGCAAAGAACAAGCGACCGTTCACCTTTCGTCCTTTTTACTCCTTGCCTCCGCCCAGATACGACCGTTCCACGCCAAAGATGATTTTCAACGACAGGGCCACGGCCCCCAAACTCACGCCGATCAAAATAGCTCGTCGCACGGACGCGTTGAGGACGTTCAAGATCCATTGGGAAATGTCCCCGCTTACAGGAAGTACATACTCCCCCAGCGGCACCCGTCCCATCATCACAATTACCGCCGCGACGAGCAACACGGCAGCCTCGCGGCTCCTGGCGCGGAACGAGCGATAGGCCGCGGACGCGATAAAGAACGCCAAAATAGCGAACATGGTCCCCTGCAGCGGCACCATCATGTAGTTGTACACCCAGCCGAATGCCGTCAGGACCCCATCCAGACTTTCCTTGCCATCAGCCCACAGACCGGCCACGATCGTGCCCACCATGCCGGCGTACAATACGAGGCTATAGCCCCAGCCCGCTTCTCGGCGGCGGATTTTGACGGCATGTTGGTGGAAGAGACTGCTCACGCCCAACACCAGCGCAAAGCCCCCGATGATCTGAAGCCACTTGGTCACCGAGGTGAGCAGCTCCTCGGAGGCCGGATGGGGGACATAATACTGGCCCGCCATCGTGAGCCCGGCGATCAACGTGATTACAAGCGGCAATTGGCGGCGCAGTACAATCATTTCACATCCCTAAAGACGTCCAACACCCAACGGGGCCACTCGGCCTCCGTCGCAACACCGATCGTCGCCAGGACGGTGCCAATGATCAGAACGCCAAGGATCAACGCCTTGCCGACATCCTGGCCGCGCAAGGTGCCGACCTGCACTGGCTCGCGCGAGAGATAGGCGCTCGCGGCGTAAAGTTCTTCGCCGATCAGCGTATAGTCACAGGTCGTAACGAAAAACGGAAGCTGGTGATCAGAGTCGGTCCCCGCAATCTGGATCGCGCCGGTACTCGCGCCGGTTTCTGTGAGCAGGAGCGACTCGGCAAAGTAGGAGCCCATGAAAAAATTCGCCGCTGGCCTCTTGCGCAACATGATCCCGTCCACCGCCGCCGTGTAGCTGAATTGATCCGACGTGATGAAAAAATTTGAGTCTTCCTTGTAGAGATCCGGCTTCCCTGCTTCCAAATAGGCCTGTTTGGTAATTTCTTGGCAAACAGCCATCGTGATTGGTTCCCGATGGGGCACCATCAACTCCGTCTCATAGGCGGCGGCCCGTTTGGCCACCCGCCCCAGAATCACCGCCGCCGCGATCGTCGAGGGATCGCTCATGTCATGGGCACCGGTCAAATACAGCACCGGCTTGCCCAACTCGGTCGCCCGGCCGATCGCTTCATCGACGGCATCCAGACCGGGAATGCGCCGCAGAAACATCTCGCGCCTCCTCGCCATCCCAATGGAGACAAACACGATTCCCCCAAACAGCAGGGCTAGAAACAGGTTGTTGATTTGATTCCAGTTAAACCAATTGGGCTCCGGCACGGCAGATGCGACGCGGCTCACAACTCGTTGTTCACGGAACACCACCGCTACCGCCACGGTATAGGCCACCCCGTTCTTGAGTTCAACAGCCTTGCCGTTTTTGATGACCAAGAGATGGTGATCATCTCCCGCCGGCTTGGTCCACCAAGGCCATTTGGTCTCTCGCACATAGTGTGTGTTCGCTGGAAATTCGGCGACGACCGTGAGGGTGGAGGGGTCCACATCGGCCGTTGCCTCTCCCAGCAATACTTGGTACCGAACCTCGCTCGAATCATAAGACGCGGGCGGCCAGACAACCGTGAGACTGCCTCCGCCATCGCTCGGCGTGTCGAAGACACGCACCATGTCCGGCAGCGTCAACTCCTTGGGATCTGCCGCCCATAGCAATCCAGCCAGTCCGATCGGTCCGATCGCCCAGCAGGCCGCGATCCCGATCACCGCCGCCGTGATTCCAAACCGCCGCCTCACGCTGCTATGCCCCTTCGATCACTTCGATGTTGGCCCGGGGGACGACCACGGTCGATCCATCGTCCAATTGCACTTCGAGTACCCGGACCTCACTTTCGGTGGGAATCTTCCGTAATTCTGATGGGAGCGCCGACACCCGGCCAATCTGTCCAAACAAGGGATCGCGAATGATCCGGACTAGGTCGCCCAGTTGAATCCCTTCGCGAGCTCGGTCGGCTGATCGGGTCGCCGGCAGTCGCTTCTCTTTAAGAGGAATGATGACCTCCGGCCTGATCACTCCCGCCCGGATTTGAGTGGCGCCGGAAATCGAGGCCATCGCGCCGGCGCGAGCAGACAGCAACGCAAACGTTTTGGTGGCCATGGGGATCGCCCCGAACCCTTCCGTCAGAATCAACGTGAACCCCACCTGCTCCGACCCCGTGATCGCCACCCCCAGGTCATAGCCCAAAAGTGCGCGCAAATCTTGATCGTGAATGCCACCAACCACCAGTCCGGCGACGCCGATCTCTTTGGCCTTGGCCATGGTCTCCGCCGGCAAGAACGAACCTCCTATCACAACCTTGTCCTTCATCTCAGCCGTCAGTCGATCCGGCATGAGGGGGCGGTCCGGCCCTTCAACGGCCACTACAATTTCCCCATGAGCCTCTCCACCGATTCCAAAGATTCCTTGGACGAGGCTACAGGCACATTCAATGGTCACTCCCTGTTGGGGCCGCACCTCCACCACCAAGCCGTCCACATAGGCCAATAGATTCAGCACGCGCGGCGGCTCGCGCAGGAGGACCTGCCCCGTGACAAGCGAGATCGATTCAACCGTGCCGGTAATCGGCGAGCGGATTTCCGTCTTGAGCCACTTGAAAAACGGTTTATTCTCCGCCAGCACCTCATCCTTGTGGACCGTCTCACCTTCCCGCTTAACCAAATACTCTTTGATCTCACCAGGTGCCACTCCCAACTGGTTAGCCAAATTGAGCGGGTACACCTTGCCCGGCAACTCGGCGCGGGCGACCGATTGTGTCGCCTGAACGAGATCGCCTTCTTTCACCAACACCGTTCCCTGAAGCGGCAACTGCCGCACCCGCCGCACGACCGTCTGGTCGGTGACCGTCAAACCCGGTGTGTAGGAATGGGCCATCGCGAGCTGTCGGTTATCGGCTGTCGGTTCTCCGTGAAGAAGCCACGTCTTCAGAAGAGGGGTACAGTCCTACGGCCTGATCCCAGGCGGTTAACAAGGAAATACGAGCCTGCTGATCGGCCGGCAATTGCAACGGTCGCCCTCTCCCATCGAACAACAATCCCACAACCCCGCCATGCACCGTCTTGGTGACCGGCGTTCCTGGACCGGCACCGCAACTCACCCTCTTCATCGGTCGCACCATCACGGTCGCCTGCTCTCCCACCCCAAGCGGATAGAGCCGCAGATCACCGAACTTGAGGTGGTCGGTGACAACTCTGCCGTCGGGAAAGGCGATCTCATAGTCGGCGCATCGGTCCCCCACTTTTCCTTGCCCGATCGGCGCCACGCAGGTTCCCAGATAGATCATACAGTCGCGAACGAACACGTCCGTCGCGGCTTTTTCATCAATCGTCGAGAGGACACCCAGGTGCGGCATCATGAAGATACTGTCCACTGACAATCTCGTAACCCCCAACGGCTCGTAGGCATCGACCATCATCATCATGGCCTGAACCCGGCGTGGCGCATGGGACAGAATCCCGCCGCTGCCCACGATGAGGTCCAACTTTAACATGTCGATCAAGGTCTTGCCGGAAGTCTGTTGTTCAAAGACATCCGAAATCGTCCGTTCCTGTTGAACACCTTTTAAGGCGGTCGCAAGGGACTTGTGATGGATCAGCGCCAGCCGCAGGGCTTCGCGGGCGATGGCCTGCTCGATCTGCAACTCATCCAACGTTTGCGGGATCGTCGTCGGACGGATCATCTTGTTTTTGATCCGATTACGCAACGTCTGCTCATCGATCGTAAACGGCACCCACCGCATGATGTTGGCCAGGCCCGCCTCGGCCAGCACGTTGGACACACTGTACGACATCCCCAAATTGGCGCTCACGGTCCGGTTGAACGTGCCGTCGAACACTGAAAAGACGTCCGTCGTGGCCCCGCCAATATCGACACCGATCAAGTTGATGTGCTCCCGCTTGGCGATCGTTTCCATGATCAGCCCGACCGCGGCCGGCGTCGGCATGATCGGCGCGCCGGTCATCTCCATGAGCTTTTTATAGCCCGGAGCCTGTTGCATCACATGTTCAAGGAACAGGTCATGGATCTTGTGGCGCGCCGGCCCCAGATTTTCCCGCTCCAAGACGGGACGGATGTTCTCGGTCATCACCAGCGCCGTCTTCTCACCGAGGATCGTTTTCACCTGCCCCTGCGCGGCTTTGTTGCCGGCATAGATCAGCGGCAATTTGTAGGTCGCGCCGAACCGCGGTTTCGGCTCCGCCGCCGCGATATATTCAGCCATCTCCACCACGTGGGTCACCGCGCCGCCATCCGTTCCTCCCGACATCAAAATCATGTCGGGCCTCATGGTCCTGATCCGTTCGATCTTTTCGTGCGGCAGTCGCCCGTCGTTGGAGGCCAACACATCGATCACGATTGCCCCCGCTCCCAAGGCGGCCCGCTGGGCGCTCTCGCCGGTCATGTTCTGCACCACGCCGGTCACCATCATCTGCAAGCCGCCGCCCGCGCTGCTCGTCGAGATATAGAGATCCACGCCGGTCTTGTCGTCCTTGCAAGGAGTCAGGATCCGGTCACCGTCCAGAATCTTGCGGCCGGAGAGCTCTTCAATCTCGGCGATGGCGTTGAGCACACCTCTCGTCACGTCCTCAAACGGCGCCTCGACCGTCGTCGGCGCTTCACCGCGATAGGTTTGCCGATATTCGTCGCCGATCTTTTCGATCAAAATCGCCTTGGTCGTGGTACTGCCACAGTCGGTCGCCACGACCACTCTGAGCGGGCGAGGAGTTGGTGGATCGTTCGAGGCAGGACCCGTCATTGAGGCGACGATCCTTTAGACACGTGCGACGGAGCGTGGATTGAAAGAGAGGAAGACGGCGCCGAAGCGAGCGATCTCGCCTCCATCAGCCCGACCAGCCGCTCGATCGCGTCCCGGCGCTCAAGCAACCGGGCCGCTTGGTCCAGCGCCTTCGTATCCAGCACAACCTCAAGGACAGGAGCCAAGACCTGCAGCGCCTGGCTGCCCACAAAGTTCATCGGCGCGAGCGACTCCAGAAACACCATTGCCGGAGCAGCCATCCCCCTTCGCACGACAGCGTCGGCGATCCGCTCCAGCAGAGCCTGATCTTCAGAAGACAGGGCCATACTCTCGGGTCGGGTCGCAAAGGCATGGCGGAACCCTGCTTGAACCCTGTCCCATGTCTGAGCCCACGATGATTTGAGAATGGAAGACATGCGTCTCTGGAAAGGCCTGTCAACTCGTCGTTGCGGCATTATAGAAACGGGTCTGGAGAGAGTCAATTCAATGGCCTCTTCAATGACTCTCCCTAGCGCCGCCGTGGCTCGATTGGCCGGTCATCCTGCTCGGTTGATGGTCGGCCCAAGTCTGTCAAGTCTGATGGGGCGACACAAGGCCAACGCCATTGACAACGCACCGCCTTTGCTCAACAATCCCGCCGTCGTCGAGTCATAGGGGCGATTCATCTTTTGCGCCCGCGCCCGTCACGCCGACGCCGTGGCCGCGCAGATAAACAATCTCTATGCCGAGTGGTGCAAGCGCAACCATCGCCCCTGACTCGATCCCTACACCTTCAAATGCACGGCCAGTGTCGGCGGCGCCCAATATCTGGCCGACCTGCGCGGCGCCACCTGGTCGCCCCTTGTTTTTGTCAGATGATAGCGCAAGGCGCGGCTAAGAATGATGAGCTGCTTTCAATTGAAATCCCCCTCCCGTCGCTCTCCAAGTTGAAGAGGATGTCGGTGGTGGAGCAGGCGAGAAAGGAAATTGAAGTACAACTGCAGGTCATCAATACACTGCTGAGGGCTATTGGGAAAGCATTCAACGAAAAGTTTGTCGCTTTATGACAACGCCGGAAGGTACAGGTATGTCATCAAGAGAGAAATTTCAAGCGCTTCTGCGCGAACTGATCCAATTCGACTGCGCCGACCTGGACTTCGGCATCTACCGCATCATGAACCACAAGCGGCGGGTGATTGAAAAGTGGATTGCCGAAGACCTGCCCCGTGCCATCTCCGAAGAATTCCAGCGCGGCGCGCTGGCCGAGCAGAGACAGGCCCATGAAGCCCTGCAAGCCGCCCGTCAGAAGGTGCTGGACGCCTTAGGCGAGGAGGCGCTGGACGCCAGCGGCAACCTGGCTGACAAATATCGCGAGACCAAAGCAGGCAAGGAATACCTCGAAGCGCAGGCCAAAGCCCAAGGCGCGCGCTCTACCGAAGCGCTGGAAGCCGCCATCTACAACCATCTCTACACCTTTTTCAGCCGCTACTGGCAGGACGGCGACTTTATCTCCAAGCGCCGCTACTCCAAAAAGGAACGCTACGCCATCCCCTACAACGGCGAAGAAGTCTATCTCTACTGGGTAAACCATGACCAGTACTACATCAAAACCGGCGAATACTTCACCGACTATTCCTACAAAGCCCCCAAGGGCGTGACCGTGCGCTTTGCGCTTCAACAGGCCAATGTGGAGCAGAACAACGTCAAGGGCGAAAAGCGCTTCTTCCTGCCCGTGCTGGACGGCATCGCCTGGGACCAAACGGCACGCACGCTCATCATCCCCTTCCATTTCTGCCCACTGACCGAGCAGGAAACCATTGCTTACGGGAAAAAGAACCAGCAGGAAGCCATCATCGCCAAAGCTGTGACCGAGATTCCCAAGCGCGTCAAAGCTGCCGAGGCGCTGGCCGCCCTCACCGCCGAACGCCACCGCACGGAAAAAGGCGAACTCGTCTCCTGGTTAGAGCATCACCTACGCCAGTACACCCGCCGCAACACCAGCGACTTTTTCATCCACAAGGACCTGCGCGGCTTCCTCTCCCGTGAGTTGGACTTTTACCTGAAGAACGAAGTGCTCAACCTGGAGGAGATGGAAACCGCCGGGGAGGAACTAGCCGAGGGCTGGTTTCAGCTCATGCGCCTCATCAAGCGCGTGGCCGGACACATCATTGACTTCCTCGCGCAAGTCGCTGCGCTGGGAAACGCGCCAGAGCGAAACCCTGCTGGATGTGGAGAAACTGCAATCGCCATTTTCCTACAAACTCCGCATCCACCGCGACGGCGAAACCCACAAGCGGCCTGTGGATCTGCCGGAAACCTTCAACTACCTTTTGGGCCTGGACGTGCAAACGCGCAAAGCATACAACGACAACAGGCGGCGGTATCTGGTCTATCGTGGGACCTTGCGCAATGGGCAAAGCGTTGTCATTATCTGGCGTGAAACCAAAGACTGCACGCAAGCCGATTATGAGCGCGACCGGGATTTTGTCGTCGCTTCAGAGGATGACTGAAGGCGCGGACGAGGTCTTCGTCAACGGCGATTCGCTCATCCCCGGCGCGCAGTCGCTGGACCCGATTTTCAAGGAACGCATGTTTACAGGAGTGCAAGTATAGAAAGTATAGAAAATGAACAGCGCGATTCATCTGCCCAAGGACAAGATTGCCGAGTTTTGTCGCACCCATCATATCCGGCGTTTAGCCGTTTTTGGTTCGGCCTTGCGTTCCGATTTCCGCCCGGACAGTGACATTGATATTCTCGTGGAGTTCGAGCCGGAGCATATTCCGGGGTTTTTCGGCATGGCCCGTCTGGAACGCGAATTATCCGCACTGCTTGGCGGTCGCAAAGTCGATTTGCGCACGCCCGAAGACCTGAGCCGCTATTTCCGTCAGCAGGTTCTGGAAAAGGCAGAGGTACAGTATGCGCAAGGATGATATGGTCCGTTTGCGCCACATGCTGGATGCAGCGGAGGAAGCCATAAGGTTTTCCCAGCACAGTGAACGCAAGGATTTGGATCAAGACAGGAAACTCGTCCTGGCCTTAATCAAGGAAGTCGAGATTATAGGGGAGGCAGCCTATCAGATTTCGGATGAAACACGGTCCAGTCTACCGGATATTCCCTGGGACGATATCGTAGGGATGCGCCACCGGCTGGTGCATGCCTACTTCGACATCAACCTGGACATTCTTTGGAAGACGGTTCAGGAGGACTTGCCGCTACTGGTCAAGAAGCTGCACAACATCATAGGAAAGGAGTGAATCATGCCCGATGGCCTGCAGCAATACGTCAACCTCGAAAACCGGCTGGTCCTGCTGGCCTGGCTTAACAGCCTGCTGGGGTATCGGAGCAACGGCGAATTGCTGGAAAACTGCAAGACGGTTGGCGAAGGCTTCGGCGCGGACGGGCACAGTTTTCTCTACCATCACCTGATCGCCCGCAGGCGTGGCCGGCTTCGTGCTCGCCAACGGCTCGATGTCGTCGAACCAGTCGGGCGAGGGCGAGATCCGCAAGAACATCATTGAAGCCGACCTCGTCGACTGCATGGTGGCGCTACCGGGCCAGCTCTTTTACTCGACGCAGATCCCCGCGTGCCTGTGGTTCCTCGCGCGGAACAAATCCGGGGTAGGGGCGCGGCATGCCGCGCCCCTCCGTGACCGCCGCGGGCAGGTGCTCTTCATCGACGCCCGCAAGCTAGGCCGCATGGTGGACCGCACGCACCGCGAGCTCACCGACGAGGACATCGCCCGCATCGCCCGGACCTACCACGCCTGGCGGGGCGAAAAGGACGCGAGCGAGTACGCCGACGTGCCGGGCTTCTGCAAGAGCGCCACGCTAGAGGACATCCGCAAGCACGGCCACGTCCTCACGCCCGGTCGCTACGTCGGCGCCGAGGTGAAGAACGACGACGATGAGCCATTCGAGCAGAAGATGGCACGCCTGGTCGCGCAACTGCGCGAGCAGCAGGTGGAGGCCGCGAAGCTGGACAAGACCATCAGACGGAATTTGGAAGAACTGGGGTATGGACTGCGAGCCCCTGAAGTTTAGCCGTCACGCGCTCGAACGCATGTTTGAGCGACGGATCTCGGAGCCGAGGTGGAGGAAGCGGTGCGTAACGGCGAGGTCATCGAGGAATATTCTGAGGACACGCCATACCCCGGTCAGCTTTTACGAGGTGGTTCGGGGGCCGACCGCTGCACGTCGTGGCGGCGTACGATCCCGGAAGCGGAACGTGTGTGGTGATTTTGACCCCGTCCGCGCCAAGATGGAGGGCCATTGGCGGCGCGACGTAGGGGCGAATCATGATTCGCCCAACATCCATGAACTACGACCCCGAAAAGCATCATCGCCGCAGCATTCGCCTGAAGGGATACGATTATTCCCAGCCTGGGGCATATTTCATCACGATCGTCACGCAGGATCGACAGTGTTTGTTTGGCGATGTGGTGGATGGGGAAATGCGGGTAAATGATGCAGGGCGCATGATCCGATCGGTGTGGGACGAAATGTCGGCGTTCTATTCCGGCATTGATGCCGACGAATTCGTTGTCATGCCCAATCACATCCACGGGATCATTGTCCTTGTAGGGGCGACCCCCTGTGGTCGCCCCGAATCGGGGCAGGCACGGGGGCCTGCCCCTACCCTCTCGGTACCGGCTGCGGTTCACCGGTTCAAAACCCTCACCACGAAACGATATACCGATGGGATAAAACAATCCGGATGGCCGCCGTTTCGCGGTCGGTTGTGGCAACGCAACTATTACGAACACATCATCCGCAATGACGAATCCCTGAACCGCATACGCGAATACATCACCAACAACCCGTCGCAATGGTCGTTGGACCGCGAGAACCCGAATTTCGTAGGGACACGGCATGCCGTGCCCCTACCAAAAGATGAACCATGGCGCATATGACCGAATCCATCGTCGAGCAGGCCGCCCTCGCCTGGCTGAAGGCCAGCGGGTGGCGGATCGCCCACGGCCCGGACACATCGCCTTCCGGCGATACCCTCACCCTAGCCCTCTCCCCGCAGGAGAGGGAACATTACGGCGAGGTGGTGCTGGCGCAGCGGCTGCGCGACGCGCTGCTGCCCACGCTTGTCTCTGGTAAACTGCGAGCGACGGAGGTCATAAACGTTCCGGAGGCTCAGCGGTTGTGAAGCCTGTTTCCGCAATCGTCATTTACGAAGGCGAAAATGCCCGCGTCGAGGTGCGCATCGAGCATGACAACGTCTGGCTGAACCTGCAACAGGTGGCGGACCTGTTCGGTCGCGACAAGTCGGTGATCTCGCGGCATCTGAAAAACATCTTCGACACCAAGGAGTTAGAGCGCGACTCAGTTGTTGCAAAAAATGCAACCACTGCCGCCGATGGCAAGACCTACCTCGTCGATTACTACAACCTCGACGCCATCATTTCGGTAGGGTACCGGGTCAACTCCACCCGTGCCACCCGCTTTCGCCAATGGGCCACGCGCGTGCTGCGTGAGCATCTGACAAAGGGATACACGCTCAACCGTCAGCGCTTCGAGCAAAACGCTCGGGAACTGGAAGCCACACTGGCGCTGGTGCGCAAGGCCGCAGCCGGCGAGGTGTTGACGACCGATCACGGGCGCGGGCCGGTGGATATGATCGCCCGCTACACACAGACCTTCCTCCTGCTGCAGCACTATGACGAGGGGCTGCTCGCCGAGCCGAAGGGCGCGCCCGGTCCCGTCTGCTCGGAGCCCGCCCCCTCCCAGCAACCTGTGCCATCCGCGAACGGAGCTCGGTCTTCTCCGCCATCGATGACCGCGAAACGCATCTTCTTCTTATTGACAACCCTCGTAGGGTGTCTTACTAAAAGCCCGTAGCGGGGGGCGCTGCGCGCCGCCCCCATGCCGGGTGTTCGACACCCTAAGCGCCGCGCGCAGCAATGACCGCATGAGGAGGCAGAACTTGGCCAAGCGAAAGAACAAGGCAAGCGCAGCCGAAACAACCACCGGCGCCACCGTCGGCTACGAAGCCCAGCTCTGGAAGATGGCCGACGCCCTGCGCGGCTCGATGGACGCGGCCGAGTACAAACACGTCGTGCTCGGGCTGATCTTTCTCAAGTACATCTCGGACGCCTTCGAGGAGCAGCACGCCAAGCTCGAAGCCGAGCGCGCGCGGGGCGCAGACCCTGAAGACCCGGACGAATACCGCGCGCACAACATCTTCTGGGTGCCACCCGAGGCGCGCTGGGCGCACCTGAAGGCGCAGGCCAAACAGCCCACCATCGGCCAACTCGTCGACGACGCGATGGCCGGCATCGAGCGCGACAACCCGGCGCTCAAGGGCGTGCTGCCCAAGGACTACGCCCGCCCCGCGCTCGACAAGACGCGGCTTGGGCAACTGATCGACCTGATCAGCAACATCCGGGTCGGCGACGAAGCCGCCCGCGCCAAGGACGTGCTCGGCCGTGTGTACGAGTACTTCCTCGCGCAGTTCGCGAGCGCCGAGGGCAAGACAGGCGGCGAGTTCTACACGCCGCGCT
>JANDJC010000026.1 GCA_024331045.1 Nitrospira sp. | reverse complement strand
GGAACTCGAGCCGATCCTCAAAGAGACCTACGGAGTGATCGTGTACCAGGAACAAGTTATGGCCATTGCCAACAGAGTGGCGGGCTTTACCTTGGGACAAGCCGACATTCTCCGACGGGCCATGGGCAAGAAGAAACCGGAGGAAATGGAAAAGCTCCGCACCCAGTTTCTTCAAGGAGCCGTGAAAAACAAAATCCCTGACAAAAAAGCAGAGCGGCTCTATGAGTTGATTTATAAATTTGCCGGGTACGGATTCAACAAGTCTCACGCTGCCGCCTACGCCGTGCTGTGCTATCAGACCGCCTATTTGAAGGCTCACTACCCGACTGAATTCATGGCGGCTTTGATGACAACAGACATGGGCCATACCGATAAAATCATGAGCTATTTTACCGAATGTCGAGAGCTCGGTATCAGAGTCCTGGGACCAGACATCAATGTGAGCGGAAAAGATTTTACCGTGGTCGATGATGCCATTCGATTCGGGTTGGCGGCCATCAAGAATGTCGGAGAAAGTGCGGTCGAATCCATCATCGCCGTCCGTAACACCACCGGCCCCTTCCTCTCGCTCTTTGATTTCTGCCGACGAATCGACCTCCGCAAGGTCAATAAACGCATGGTGGAAGGGCTGATTAAAACCGGAGCGTTTGACTCCACCGGGGCCAAACGGGCCCAACTGTTAGCCGTGCTGGATCAGGCGATGGAGTATGGTGCTGTGGCTCAACGGGAGCGGGATCTTGGGCAAACCAGCATGTTTGGGGAGGAGATGGGAGCGAGCGGAGCGTCACAGGAACCGGATGCTCTTCGGTTGCCGTCGGTACCAGAGTGGGATCAAGCGCAGCGGCTCAAGTATGAGCGCGAGCTAACGGGATTCTATATTTCCGCCCATCCGTTGAGTCGGTACGAGCCATTGCTGGCCATCTTGGCGACGACGACCACGCGCGCGCTTTCTGAGAGCGCCGATGGCAAAGAAGTAAAAGTGTGCGGCATTATTGTGGCTGTGCGATCGATGGTGACCAAAAAGGGCGACCGCATGGCCTACCTGACGTTGGAAGATCTTCACGGTACGGTGGAGGTCATTACCTTTCCGGATGTGTACAAAATCGCCCAAGATTGGATTGCTCCGGAGGAGGTGGTTCGGGTAAGTGGCGTAGTCGATCGTGGTGACAAGGGGCCCAAGCTCCGAGCCACCAAGATTGAGCCGTTGGCGGACGTGCAGAAACAAACGGTCAAGCGGGTTTGTATTCGCTTGGCAGCCCAGCCGAATGCCACGGATCAATTGCTCCGCTTGCGGGAAGTTCTGCAGCGTCATCCCGGTGGCACTGCCGTTTCTCTCTTTCTGCACGATGCCGATTTGGAAGCGGAAACGGGGCCGTTACCCAGTCTCGGGGTGTCGTGCACCGAGCATTTTATGGCCGACATTGAAGAAGTGCTAGGCAAAGGCGCCCTATCTTTGCTATCTTGACCCAACTGTTCAGAACCCGTTCTGGAAATTCACTATCACCAGGCTTTCGGAAGGAAAAGACTATCCACGATGAGAGACTACTTGGATTTCGAACAGCCTATTCGTGAGATTGAAGAAAAGATCGAGAAATTGTCGGCGGCATCAGCCGGAGGTAAGGCCGCAGCCCAAGGAGAAATACGGAAACTGCGCGCCAAACTGGCGCAGGTGGAGAATGAACTCTACCAGCGGTTGACTCCTTGGCAGCGGACACAGCTCGCACGCCACCCCCTGAGACCGAGCACGCTTGACTATATCGAGGCGTTGACTCGTGACTTTGTGGAACTTCACGGAGATCGAGTGTTTGGCGACGACCGTGCTATCGTCGGAGGGTTTGCCCGATTCAACGAGCGAACCGTGATGGTGATCGGCCATCAAAAGGGCAAAACTCTGAAAGAGCGGATGCAGCGCAATTTTGGCATGCCCAATCCCGAAGGATACCGCAAGGCACTCCGGCTAATGCGGCTGGCCGAAAAATTTCATCGCCCTATCATCTCGTTTATTGACACCCCCGGTGCGTATCCCGGTATTGGGGCTGAGGAGCGCGGGCAGGCAGAGGCCATCGCGCGAAATCTGCTGGTGATGTCTCAACTTGCGGTTCCCATCGTTTCGGTAGTGATCGGTGAAGGGGGAAGCGGGGGAGCTCTTGCGCTGGGTGTGTCAGATCGGATTCTTATGCTAGAACATGCGGTCTATTCCGTCATTTCGCCGGAAGGCTGCGCGGCCATTCTCTGGGACGATCCGACAAAGGTCCAGGATGCGGCCTCAGCATTGAAAATGACGGCGAGCGATCTGTTAACGTTGGGTGTTATCGACGAGATTATTCCCGAACCGCTGGGCGGAGCCCATCGCGACCCGAAAACCGCCTGTGCGCTGGTCGGCAAAACGATTGCCAATCACCTCTTTGATTTGCTCGATCTCCCGGTTGAAGAGCTTCTGGCTCGTCGAGAGCGAAAATACCGACGAATTGGCGTTGTGTGCGACCCCCTCCCCGCCTAGCTTTGCGTGGTCGAACCGCCAACCGTCGGTTCTGGCACAAGGCCCACGCGAACGAATCGGCGATCGATAGCCAGGGTGATGGCAGTCGCCATGGCTTGGCGAAACGGCGCAAGCGCTTCATGCCGCAAGTAACGGCCGAGAGTTCGTGGCAATTTGCGCCGCCAGGCACGGGCGGCTCCTCGTGCCTGTGCCGCCACGGTGGGATCGGACGCGAGGAGTGCCGTGACCTCTCTCTCGAAAAACCCCACATGCCTCCGTTCGTCCTGGAGAATGGATGAGAGATCGGGACGCACACCGACCAGGAACTTCGCCAACTCCAGTCCAAGCATCTCGTATCCATAAAGCTGGACGGCAAGCACAGGCCACTGCTGTGGCATAGCAGGAAGCCGGTCCCGCCTAAGCGCCCGATGGCTCAACAGACACTCAAACTGTGATAAATGGGCCTGCTCGTCTGCTTCGTGCTGCTCAAGAAAGGCGCGAGCCTTTGCTGGGATGTCTTGCAGCTGTGATGACCGGACAGCCCACAGGGCCATCGCCTCCGCTCTCAAAAACTGCTCCAGCAGGGCCCGCTCACAGGAGGAAGGGAGTTGGGACAATTCGGGAACCATTGTCAACGTCAAAAAACTTATTCAGCTTCCTCATCGTAACGAAACGAACCATTCTCTCCAAGCCTTTTTGCTGGGGCCCGCCATTTCATCTTCGTTCCATCTTTCACCATTGACCGCCCTTGCGGTTCACCAGGTTCACCAATTGGAGCCTCGATCTTGACTATTGCCAGAGCCTTCAGCTTTTGAGAGACTATGCCACCACTGCGAATAAGCGGAGATGATCGTCGTGTATTTCCTAAGAATCAACACCAGGGTGGTTATCAGACGGTGATAAGATAAGGTGGAGGGCAATGAATCATGAACGCGGGCATGGCCGTGAGTCCGGCTTTCATCGCAGCACTCTGTTCTACGTGATCGATCTCTGGATCGTCATCTTCCTATTGTTTACCACCACGGGGTGCGTGAGCCAACGGGCCTATGAGCGGGTGAAAGCCGAAACCGATGAATGGTCCCGATCGCTCATCATGGCTCGCGGGGAAGTCACTGCCCTAAGCCAATCGGTTGCCTCATTGGAGCTCGCGAACAAGGAAGAAGAAAACAAGATGGAAGAACTGCGCGTGGCCATTCAACGCGAGGTCGAACTCCTGCCTATTATGCGGCAACAGGCCTACGAACGCATGGTCTCACTCCAAGCCCAGATCGCAACATTGGCTGACCAAAGTCGGGCACTGGCAAAGCACCTTGCTGCAGCCAGGCGAGAAAGTGATTCATTGAAAGTCCTGGTCTCGCAATATCGGCAAGAAGTTGAAGCGGCACGGGCATCCCAGCCATCTTTGCCGGCAACAGTGGCACCTGCCGTTTTTGATACTCCGGATATCACGCAACAAGAGACCACCTCCCTGGAATCAATCCCTCCTCCCATGACCATGCCCCAAGAGATGGTACAACAGAGACCAGATGCTCCAACGGAACAAGCAGTCTCACCGGCTCCCTCATCGCTTCCTACTCGATCGGTCGAGGAGTCGTGGATTGATCTGATCGTCAAATGGCTAGCCAGCCTGTGGAATTGGATCCTGGGGCTTTTCGGTTAGGCACCGACGTCTTCTAAAAGAGCATCAGACTCTGTAAGCGATGTGAAGGCTCTCCATCTAGCCTATCGATCGGTCACCAAACAGGTCGTCAACCGATACCCGCCGGTCTGGGTTTCCCAATCCAATAGTTCCCCGGCGTAATAGAGGAGGAAGAGAAGGGGTATTTTCCGCAGCCTCAATAATCGTTTATTGGCGTCCCCAAGTGAACCCCCGCCGTATCCATCGCTTTAAAAGGAATAAGGGGGCGGGTGACACCCTGCACGAGGGGGAAGGACTTTATAGGTGAGGTCCTGCCTTGAAATCGACTTGCGCCCTCTGCGGCGGCCGTTTCGGCCGCCATGAGACCGGCCGGTCCTCCGCCGACGACGGCAATCTTCATCATTGACGCCCTTTATTCCACGGTCGGAATCGTATCAAAGTATTCCCGCGGCAATGATCGTGGCGCTCACCCGGTCGCATCACGTTTGAGCGTGTCCAACGCGTGTCCGATGTCTTCAGAGTCCCCTCTTGTGACCTGTTCACTGACGATTCAGATAGAGATCACAGCCGTTTTGACGCGAGTGAAAGTCAACGATTCCACCACGGCGGTCGAGCTCGATCCGGCAACAGTCGTCCAACATCCGCCTGAGCAGTTTGCGGCCCCGTTGCACCCGGGATTTCATGCCGGGCAAAGAAATTCCCAAGCGTCTGGCCGCGGCCTGCTGCGTCAGTCCATCGAACTCCACCAGGACAATGGCTTCCCGATAATCTTTGGACAGCCGTTCAATCATGGGGCGCAGGCAGCCGGCAAGTTCAGCACGCACCCTGCCCGGCTCATCTGGGCCCATGCTATCGGAGCTTGGAAATACCTCGACGAATGCTTCAATTTCCGCGTTTAATCCAACTGGAGTTTCACGCTGTTTTCCTAGTTTTCGGTAATAATCAACAATCGCATGCCTTGTGATCTGATAGACCCAAGAAACAATGCGGCTGGAATCATTCACACTGTCCATCTGCCGATGAACGCGCTCGAACACGTCGTGCAGAATGTCATCGACATGGCCATGATCCCCTACCCGCCTGGCAATGAAGGCCCGGAGGCCGCCATGAACGAGTTGCCAAAGTTCTTCAGTTTTGGTGGTCATGACGGCCTCTCTCCTCTGACTTTCTTACAGTACTGCTCAGATTCCGGCTCCGCAAGAAGCCGGTCGGACGCACTCCCCTGCTTTGGGACGCAGCAACCAGTGTGGCTGAGAGTGCCCGTCACCTCCAGTTGCTCATGGACGGTAAAGATTTCCCACGCATTGCCGTCCGGGTCGCTGAACCAGAGTTTGTCCTGTCGGGCGAAGCAACAGGCGATATTTTCTTCGACCTTTTGGAGAATGCCCCGCTCCTGCAAGCGGGTTTTCCACTCGGCGATCTCATCGACCGTCTCGACCTCGATCCCCAAATGATCCACGGAACTGACCTTCCCGGTGGAGGAGACCACCGAAAAGTTCAACGCGGGGATCTTTAGGTCGAACTTGGCGTAGTCGGCCACCTGTTTCTGCGGCTTCACGCCGAATACCTTTTCATAAAACGCCGCCGACTTGGCGACGTCGCGCACATCGAGCGAAATATGGGGACGCATGAGAGACCTCCTTGAGATGGAACGGTGGCTTATTCCGCCGTTCATCGTTAAAGACGGAGTATCAGGAAAAAGGATGCAGGGGGGGGGAGTAAAGAGGGGTCGCTTCACAGTCCGGTAGGTTGACGTGGAGAACATCTCCTCGCAACCGCCATGGCGGCGATGTGGCGACCAAGCCGTTCCGATTCGGACCCGGAGGGCTTCTTTATGGAGACCTCGATTTCCGCCGTTTCTTGCCAGGTGCGATTTCCGCTGTCGTCTTCGGGGGGACAAGGGATTGAGAAAAACGGGGATTTTTGAGCAGAAAGCTCTGGAGGGCAACGGCTTGATTATGCCGTTCGTCCTTGGCCGAATAGAGCAAAGTAATCGGTTGTGTGCCTGCCTGTTTGAAGAGGGATGTTATCAGCGAGTCTTTGGTTTTTAATTCTTCGTAATAGCGTCGGCAAAATTCTGTCCAGCGGGCGGGATCATGGTTAAACCACCGCCGCAAGGCCGTTGAGGGCCCCAGGTCTGGCATCCACTCATCAAGCTTGGCCGCTGCCTTTGCAACGCCTCTCGGCCACAGGCGATCAACTAAAACCCGAAAGCCGTCGGCTGGGTTCGCTGGTTCATAAATGCGTTTGACGAACACTTTCATCAGGGGGCGAGCGTTTCTATGAGACTCACATCCTCTGGTTCCAGAGCGAGTTGCTCTGCCTCTAAATCTTCTCTCATATGCTTAGGATCCGTCGTACCGGTGAGGGGCACCATCCCGATCTGCATGGCAAACCGAAAAATAAGCTGAGCTGGCGTCGCTCCATATTTGACAGTGAGCGCCCTCACTCGATGGTCGATTAAGACCGCTCGATTCGCCGTCAACAAAGAAAACCCTTGATAGATGATTCCATGCCGCTTGCAAATGTCCCTCACCTCTTTATCCCAGCCCAATGAGGCATAGCATCGATTTTGAACCACCATTGGCTTATATCTGGCCCGTTCGCAAAGGGCCGCCAATTGTTCAGCCGAGACATTGCTCACACCAATCATCTTGGTCTGTCCCGTCTCATATAACAATTCAATGGCAGCCCAGACCTCCCAATCTTCCGACCCAAGCCCTCGTCGCGCGTAGGGTCCATGGAGCACGTAAGAATCCAGATAGTCGGTGCGAAGATGGTCGAGAGAACTCGCAAAGGACTGACGGACTTGTTCGCCGAGTCTTGCGCGGGCATCATAAGGCAGCCGATGGTCCTGTCCATGGAGAGGGGTAAATTTGGTCTGAAGAAACAGGTGATTTCGTGTAATTCCCCGCTGGGCGAGTTGAGCCAATGCTTCTCCCACGCTTGCTTCGTCATAATGGATCAGTTGGTTGGCCGTATCGATCGCTCGAAATCCGCTCTCCACAGCGAGGATAACCAACGACCTGGTGGCTTCTTTTTTCCACGCCGTTCCATACATAATTGACGGAATCACTTGCTGGTTATAGGTAGTAGGTGCCATGAAATGCCTCCATTGCTGCTGGAGTCACCTTACATCGGAAACAGATTCAAACACAAATGGGACAGGAGCACCCTTAATGGCCAAAATGGCCAAGGCAGAGGCCACCTTCGCCAACTCGCCCGGCATCGACATTGGAGATCCTCTCAACCGCGGAGGAAACCTGTTTGTTAAGAGTTCCGGTTCTGCAGGGACTCCAGTAGTAGCGGGAGTTAGAAAGGGAAACGGACGACGGCAACAAGTTGTGTTGAGACCATGGAAGAAACACAGGATATGAGGACCGTTGAGATTCGGATCAGTGATCGATACCGGCGGCAACACCCTTGGGTGGTCACCGCCGTGAACGGTTTTCTCTCGGCCTACTTCATAGAGCAGCCGGGATTTCGGGTGCTGCGTCACTGCGAGGGCTTGGAATCGGGCATGTCTGTATGGCGATGTGAGGTCCCGGCCACTATGAAAATGTCGGCTCTCCTGCATCGACTGCAAGCGGATCTGCCGCCCTTTCGATGGAGCTCAACAAGCGGCGAAGGGGTACCCGGTACGTGGTCTTCCTACGTGATTGATCTTCCATTGGATGATTAGTCCAATGTATCCTCAATCCTCTTCTGTGGTTTCCCACCTCTTCTGTTTACGTTGTGGTGATGTGTGTTCGATCGTGGGTCATTCGAGTATAATTTCCAAACCATGAAACACGTCTTGGTGCTTGGCGCAGGGAAGATCGGCTCACTGATTGCTACCCTCCTCTCCCAACACGGTGGCTACCACGTGCATCTGGGTGATGTGGCGATCGAGGCCACGGAACAGCTGGTGCAAAATCTGAAGCTAGAGCGTGTTACTCCTTGTCTTCTTGATGTTCGTCATCCCGACAAGGTCAGTGCTTATCTGGCTTCCCATCCCATTGAAGCGGTCCTGTCTTGCCTGCCCTATTTTCATAATCCCACCGTGGCCAGCTTGGCATTAACTCACAACATACACTATTTTGACCTGACGGAAGACGTGGAGGTCACCGATCAAATCAAAGCCTTAAGCGCGGGGGCTGAGCGTGCTTTCATGCCTCAATGCGGCTTGGCGCCGGGCTTCATCAGCATCGTCGCGCACGACCTGATGACCCATTTTGAGACGTTGGATACGGTCAAGATGCGGGTTGGGGCCTTGCCGGTGCACCCTAGCAATGCCTTGAAATATTCGCTGACATGGTCAACCGACGGGTTGATCAACGAATATGGCAACCTTTGTTATGGGCTAGAGGGAGGCAAAAAAGTTCCTCTTCAACCGTTGGAAGGCTATGAGACGATTGAGTTGGATGGATTGTTATACGAGGCGTTCAACACGTCGGGAGGACTGGGAACGCTGGCGGACAGTTACATTGGCAAAGTGAAGACAATGAACTATAAGACTCTCCGCTATCCCGGCCATTGTGAGAAAATTCACCTCTTGATGAAGGATCTCAAGCTCAATGAGGATCGCGAAACGCTCAAACGTATCCTTGAGCGAGCCATTCCTCAAACGCTCCAAGATGTCGTTCTAATTTACGCCTCGGTGATAGGGACAAGGGAGGGCGGATTGTTTGAGGAAAACTACGTAAAAAAAATCTACCCACAATGCATCAAAGGTAAGTTGTGGTCAGCCATTCAGGTGACGACGGCATCCAGTGCCTGTTGTGTCATGGATCTTGTGTTGAGTCGGCCAGCGCAGTACCATGGGTTTGTGACCCAAGAATCGATCTTATTGAAAGATTTTCTTGATAACGGATTTGGAGTCTGTTTTCGATGACGACGTTTCAAAGCGCACTGAAGGATCTTGGCATTCAAGCTGTCAATTCCGGCGGCAGCACCGGAGCCGGATGGTGGTCCGGCCAAGGCGATCGGCCCATTTTGCAGTCGATCAATCCCGCCACCGGCGAAACGTTGGCGGGCGTCTCGCCCTGCTCTCAAGAGGATTATGAACGGATACTGAAAGATTCGGTCGAAGCATTTCGAACTTGGCGCATGGTGCCGGCTCCCAAACGAGGAGAGGTGGTACGGCTCATAGGCCAGGCTCTGCGAGAAAAAAAGGATCAACTCGGAACCCTGGTGTCTCTTGAAGTCGGGAAAATCAAAGCCGAAGGCGACGGCGAGGTGCAGGAAATGATCGACATGGCCGATTTTGCCGTTGGTCAATCGCGGATGCTGTACGGCCTGACGATGCAATCCGAACGGCCGGCCCATCGCATGTTTGAACAGTGGCATCCGCTGGGACCGGTCGGCGTCATCACAGCCTTCAACTTTCCCGTGGCCGTCTGGGCGTGGAACGCGTTCCTTGCCGCGGTCGCCGGCGATACGGTGATCTGGAAACCTTCACCAAAAGCCCCGTTGTGCGCCATTGCCATCCAAAAAATCTGCAATCAGGTCATGCAACAACTGGGCTACTCGGGAATCTTTTCGCTTTTTATTACAGACCAGGTTTCCCTTGCCGAGCAGATGGTTCGAGACCACCGAATCCCACTGATCTCATTCACCGGTTCAGTGGCAGTCGGTCGCCATGTTGCCACCGTCGTGGGGCAGCGCCTCGGACGAACGATCTTGGAACTGAGTGGCAACAACGCGGTGATCGTCGATGAAACGGCTGACCTGGACCTTGCAGTACGAGCTATCGTGTTTGGAGCCGTGGGAACTGCTGGCCAACGTTGTACCACAACCAGACGGCTCTTTGTGCATGAGTCGCGGTACGAGGAACTGATGGGGAGGCTCATCAAGGCCTATGGGCAAGTCCGTATTGGTAACCCGCTTGACTCCAATGTGCTGATGGGGCCCCTCATCGACCAGGCTGCGGTCCAAGCCTATGTGTTTGCGCTGGAAGAGGTCAAACGCGAGGGAGGGGAAATTCTGTACGGGGGTCGAGTCTTGAACCGAACCGGCTACTTTGTGGAGCCAACCCTTGTGAAGGCTAAAAATCACTGGCCCGTGGTGCAACGAGAAACCTTCGCCCCGATCCTGTATGTCATGACGTTCTCAACGATCGAGGAAGCGATCGCCATGCAGAATGATGTTCCACAAGGGCTGAGTTCGGCTCTCTTTTCCAATCATGTTCGGCATACCGAACTCTTCCTTTCAGCCAGCGGTAGCGATTGTGGCATTGCCAACATCAACATCGGCACCTCGGGGGCAGAAATCGGCGGTGCTTTTGGAGGAGAGAAAGAAACCGGCGGGGGGCGGGAGGCAGGGTCTGATGCATGGAAGGCCTACATGCGGCGCCAAACCAGCACCATCAATTGGGGGACCGACCTTCCCTTAGCACAGGGCATTCGATTCGGCGACTAAGCGTCACGCCCACGGCGGTGATGTACCAAGAGGAGGCACCATGGATCAGGCCAAGGCACTGGATGAGCTGTTAGCGCGTATGGTCGCGGACTATGTTGCCCACAATCGTGCCGCCAGCATCGTGAAGAGCATGCTCGATGAAGCCGGTATCGGCTTGGCTCCCGTCCTTGACCATGTCACGATCCGCACGCTTGACATTGAGCAGGGTGCCCAGCCATTCGTCGAGCTTGGCTATGTTTATGATGAAACCCTTTCGTACGAGGATTGGTACGCCAAAGTCTATCGTAAACCTGGTTATCCCGCTCTCTTTGTGGACCAGGCCTACACGGATGAACGAGGCAAGACCAGCATTATTCCGGCGTGGGTTCGCAAGTTTGGAGACAAGGTCTTCCACCATGTGGCGGTACGCGTGGAGGATATTGAACGAGCGGTAGACCGTCTCAAATCAAAAGGTATCGTGTTTGCCGGCACCATTGTTGGCAATCCGGGAGACCGTCTTCGGCAGATCTTTTCAGCTCCAGAAATGGTTGATGGACAGTCCTTTACCGTTTTAGAGTTAGCGGAGCGGCATCGCGGATACCTTGGATTCTTGCCTCCTCAAGCAGACAGTTTGATGAAATCCACTGTGGCCCGCCAATAAGCGTTTTGGGCGTGCCTCAGGGAGACTTCCTGCGAAGAAAACGTTCTGAAGCTTCCTCCTGAGAATCGTCCAGCCCCCGTGCTTCCCCATCAGGCAACTGATGGAGAGATCACGCGTGGTAGAGATCATGCTCCTGTGGCGATCTCTTCATAAGCTGGTCAGCACTTAGGATGATCATCTCCTCATCGTGGTTCTTGTCTGATCATTGAAACCTATTGAGGTGGAAATGGTATGGCCGGCAGTGATCGAAAGACCTCGCTCTTGTTCCATACCTGTCCAGCCTGGCACGGCCGATCTCATCTCTTTGGACCACGTACTATGCGCGACGCAAGTCGGTCTGGGACACAGTAAACGCCTCTGGGTCGATGTTGTGTTCCCGCATTCCCGCATCCCCCGCATCCCATCCGATGGTTGGTGAGGAAAGATGAAAAAAGGTCGCCACCTAGCCATTGGGGCGGCAACCCTGGTCGCAAGAGAGTTCTCAGCCATTATCTATCTGGATGAGAACTGTTGTTCGCTTCTTTAAGAGGAAATGTTCAATCGCTGTTCAAATTTTCTCAGAAGCGTCCCAAAACAGGCAGGGTCGCTTGAGGAGACCTTCAGCAATAGCCCTCAACAGAGAGGAACGACATCAAATGGCCTTGCTCACGGAGGCATGAAGCCTGCAAGGATTCAGCGAGACAACTTCAGCCCTGTTGTTGTGAGAGGAACTGTTCATGGTTGTACGGAAACACCCCCGATTCCCCGCCTCGTTTACGGGAGTCGTGATTCATCGGCGGGAGAGCCATCCCATTAGCAAATCGATGGATCTCTCCAGAAAAGGTTGTCGGGTTCAAAGCACCTTCCCCGCCTTCACTGGCATGAAGGTGGATCTGCAATTGAACCTGCCTGACCTCTCCGCCCCCCTTCATATTCGGGGTGCCGTAGTTCGATGGGCCGGCTCACAGGGTATCGGCATTGAGTTTCCTTCGCTTCCTTCACCTGATGAGCAACAGCTGGAAAGAATTATCCGCCGGCTTGAAGCTCAAGCAGAGCAGGCTCCCTCCCATCATAGAACCCTCGGAGCCTACGCGGGATCACTTCGGTGACGGACGGCGACCAATCAAGTAAATGATGGCTGGAAGCAGAAGGGTCGTCCCAGGGAAGATTAACCGATACCCCCACCACGGCAGTTTGATCTTCAAAAATCCCAATCCAAACGTCAACAACACCGAGGCGACCACTCCGTAAGCGGGCGGGGGAAACAAAGATGTAAACTCTGGATCCTTTCGTTGAGCAAGGGCTGCAAGCACACCCTTGACCATGACATAGGCCGCCATGATCAAACAGGCGGCACTATAGTACTCCGCGTACTCTCCCATGCTCATCCTCAATGATTTGAACAAGAGGGAATTGTTAGCCCCTCTCTCTTTACAACGAAGTCTCTGCTTTCTGCCCCGCCCTTTAGGGTCGAGCTGACATTCTGAGGTCGAACAGTGGCTAAGGTCAAGAGACTCGGCTTCTTGGCTGGGACTCTTGTACAATTCGAGACGATCGTGCAGTTGCACCGTGTAGTTGCACAAGGGAAGGGGCTGATTGGTGAGGAGAGAAGGTCGTTTTGCCGAAAACGCGGAGCCTGGAATCGCATCAAACGTCGGCGTTCAGCCAGTGAAAGAACTCCTGAGAGGAACAACATTTCTTTCCCTGATGGGACTTATCATCTTGATCTCTGTGAGGGGAGCTGTCTTCTCCTCTTCAGCCGAGGTGATCATGCTTGGAACCCCTTCCGTGTTAACAGGTCTCTCCTCCTCTGTCACAGGGAGCGATCGAGAGACACCTTATATCAAAGCCTGTCGTGAAAAAGGAGTCCCCATTCCTCCTGATTGGCATAACGTATCCTCAGAATGGCTGGCCCATGGCGAGCTGGGAACCATCTTGCTGACTCCTAACCACCTCGAAACAGTTCAACCGGATGACACCACGTTCGCCAGCGTCTGGTCCTACGCTCACCCCACCATTCGGGGGGCCTGTTTGGCGTTGGGGAGAAGTAGCGGTACATTTGAAGTGATCTGCCAAAGTGCGGAGAGTGGGTATGCCTGTTTCTGGCGGAACGACCCTTCGTCGCCAGCACTTCGCTGGACCCGTGAAACGCCAAGCATTTCCCTCTCTGCGCTGCGAGATCCCGAACAAGGATTTGCCTCGGGGGCCGTGGCTTGCACCGAATGCCATCGGGGGAACAACGCGTTTCTTGTCGCCCCCGATGATTCCACTTGGGCCTCGGTATTGAGGCCGACGACTCCACGTCCCACCTTCACAACGTTGGTGGATCGGTCACCAGCACTGGAGCCCTCGACTGCCAGCTCAACCATCACTCCACGCCCCCGCTTTATTCCCCTTGGGGGAACAGCCGTTGCCTTGAACAATCCCCTGCCGGCCAATCAAGGGTGCTCCGGTGCCTGCCATGAACTGCACGATGAAATATTGAAGAAGGGCCACACGACCGAAGGGTATGTTCGGATTCCCCGTCCGATGGGTCCGAACTGCGCCCGCACGTCCCCTGATCATGACCCCACGAGAGACTGTTACCGGTTTAAGCGTCCTCCCGAAACAGGTAGAAGTTGAGACGGGTCATCTGTTTTCCCCTCTCTCGCAACACCTATTGGTGGTCAGGGGGCTGAAGACAAGGCGCCGGCGGCTCGTCGCACTTTTTGCAGTTCAAGACCATGCCAAGATGTCGCGCGCGGCCCTCGGCGGTCGTCACCCAAGGGCGGCTGAAAAACGGCGGATGGTGTCGCACATGTTGCCCGTGGCCGCAGGCCAAATCGGCGACCCAATGGCCTTCTTCGTCTTGATGATAGCCGACGATGGGCTGGTTCATGCCGTTCCGCTTACGTGTTCGACGAGAGCCGAAGGACTATCGCTTCTCAAACGGCAATTCCGGACGTTGCGCGGCCGAGTAATAGACCCAGCGGCGCTCGTCGTTCTGGTCGAAACTGCCCACAAACACCACATTGCGATCCAAATGACGAAACTCCGAGAGCGTCGTGCGACAGTCTCGCGAATCGATGACGCGGGCGTCATACTGTCCCACGACATAGACCATGCCCTTGGCGGCCAAATAGACATTGCGCCGTCCGGCATAGCCCGTGTCGGGAAACAGCTCCGTGGTGGTCGAACACCCGCCCGGTCCCGTGACCCTCATCGTGAGGTTGAATCGCTGCAAAAACAGATCGGTGGCGGTCCGCACAATCGTGAGCCGCAGGCCGGTCGTGGGAATATCGGCGGAGGCCGGCTCCGGCGCGCTGCTGTTGCACGCGCTCCACAGCAAACCCGCTCCGGTCAGGACCATGAGCCAGAGTCCGCGGCTCACTTGGGCACGGTGACCTTGGGCGCCGCGCCGATGGCGTCAAGCCCGCTCTGGGCGCAGGCGTCGTCCAGGTGGGCGCCAGGCGCTCCGCCGACACCGATTCCGCCCACGACTTCGCCTCCGATCTCGATCGGGAGCCCTCCGCCAAGAATCAGGATTTCCTGATTCATATCTCGCAACCCCTGAAGCGCCGGATTTTTACTGATCAGGTCCGCTAATTCTGTGGTGGGCCGACGGACACTGGCCGCGGTGTAGGCTTTTTTCCGGCTACTGTCCACCGTGTGGGGTCCCGCCCCGTCGGCCCGCCCCATGGCGCGCAGGACACCGGAGCGATCGACGACCGACACGCTCACTCGATACCCGTCTTTTTTGCAGGATTCGATGGCCGCGGCAATGGCCTTGTTGGCGAGACTCAACGACAACACCGATTCTTTCGACAATTCTTGAGCCATGCCAGAGTGGGCGGCACCCACAGCAAACAGCAGGCAAGCCGTCACTCCAACGGCAAGGCCTCTGCCCTGCTGTTCTCTCCGTCTGCACTGGCTACACTGGGACCGGACCGTTTTCATCGTTTTCCTCCTCGTGAACGTGGACGTCGGTAAAAGACTCTCGCGTGGTCGAGCCTACGAATGTCGATTGTGACTGTCAAGGGATCAACGGCGCCGGCCGAGTTCTTCGATCAAGACCCGCAAGGGTTCGGCCACCGACCAGGCTTGAGCCGGACAACCGCGCGGGTCGTGGGGAGGATCGCCGTCGAAAATTTCCGATACCTGCCCCACACAGGCTGCATGAAGATGAGCCTCCAAGCCTTTCAAAAACGATCGGACTTTGGCTTTGCTTTTGGCGCTTCTGCCGAACACGTTGAGCCAAGCCGTCACAAAGGGCCCCAACAGAAACGGCCAGACGGTTCCTTGGTGGTAGGCGCCGTCTCGCTCGACGACTCCTCCTGCGTAACGGGGGCGGTATCGGGGGTCCGCCGGTGAGAGGGTCCGGAGACCGACCGGCGTGAGAAGGTGATCCGTCACGACATTGAGGATTCGCTTGGCCTGCTCGTTGGGTATGACATCTGGACAGAGGGCTAAGACATACAGTTGGTTGGGGCGGATTGATGGGTCCGAGCCTTCCGGCCCGTCAACCACGTCATAGAGATAGCCTCCCGCTTCATACCAAAACTTCTGCCGGAAGGAATTAACCGCCAGTTCCCGTTCGCGCCGACAGCGAGCGGCATAGGCCGGCTCGCCGAACCGTTCCGCCAGCCGCCGACCAACATCCAGTGAGCGCATCCACAAGGCCTGGATCTCGACCGGCTTTCCATGGCGAGGCGTGACCACCCAGTCCCCCACCTTGGCGTCCATCCAGGTTAGTTGGGCTCCGGGCATTCCGCCTGCGATGAGCCCGTCCCGGTCCCGATGAATCTGATAGCGAGTGCCGAGCCGGTAGCCGTCCAGGATCTGTTTGACGGCCGGCCAGGCGACCGTTCGCACACGCGCTTCATCGTTTGAGGAGGCCAGATACCGATCCACGGCGTCAATGAACCAGAGCGAGGCGTCGATGCTGTTGTATTCCGGCGTGTCACCGGCGTCGGGAAATCGATTGGGGATCAGCCCCTCTGTCACGTGGGTGGCATAGGATTCGATGATGTGCCAGGCCTGATCGTACCGTCCGGTGACGAGACAGAGTCCGGGCAGGGAGATGAAGGTGTCGCGTCCCCAATCGGTAAACCAAGGATAGCCGGCAATCACCGTATGGCCTGTTCCTCGTTCCACGATAAAGGCCTGCGAAGCGCGCCATAAATTAGCGGTCAGTGGATCAAACCGAGCCGCCTGCTCTGTCAGGTTGGCGCGCCTCTCTTTTTCCTGTCGTAGAAGCAAGATGGGATCCAGCGAATCACTCTGTTCGGTGGTCAGGATTAGGGTCTGGGGCCGTTTCGGCGTGATGGTGAACTCGAACTCCCCCGGCGACCACCAGTCTTCTTCATGGTCCAGTCCCCGTTCACGTTCAACCGGGAATTGAACATGCCGAAACCAATCGGGATGGTGTTTGTACGTTCCATCATAAAACGCCCGGACGGCAGGAACGTCGGGATAGGGGCGCCAGGAGACCCACCCGTTTCCCTCAGCAACAGTGGTGGACAGAGCAGGATTTTCGTGATGGGTGTGGTGATAGTCTCGGCCGCTCACCATCGGCCTGATGCGAAGCACGGCGGACTGTTGTGCTCCAGCAAGCAAGGTCCATCGCACCAAGACCACATCGCGCCCGTGAACGCAGAGGATCTCTCGTTGGATGGAGACAGGCCCGCACTCGTAAGTCCAGGTCGGCCAGGGATCGGAAGAGAACCCCGTACAGAAAGCATAGCCGGTCGGGTGAACGGCTCCCGGATAGAGATTGGTTGAAAGAGGTACGGGATGGCCATTGAGGTCGACCCATTCTTCGAGATGATTGACGAGAACGAACCGTTCAATGGGAGGACGGCGGGCGATCAAGAGCAGTGCATGGTATCGCCTCGTGTTCGCACCGGCCACCGTGCCGGAAGCAAACCCGCCACGGCCGTTGGTCTCCAGCCATTCGAGACGGAGGGCGCGATCAAGATCTTGGCACGTGGTGGCATCGATCGTCACTCCCTGCTGTTTCCGGTTTCGGTTCACCCCTCACTCTCCGCTCTGCTGAATCAGCTTGGCGACCAACGCTGTCCAGCCAGTTTGATGGCTGGCGCCGATGCCGGCTCCATTTTCGCCGTGAAAGTATTCATAGAACAGAATCGTATCGCGCCAGAGGGGATCTTCTTGAAATTTTTTGGTGCCGCCGAAGACGGGCCGCCGACCGTCAGGACCGCGCAGAAAAATGTGCACCAGTCGGCGGGACAGTTCCGCCGCCACCTGATTCAACGTTGCCATGCGTCCGGAACCGGTGGGATATTCGACCTTATATTCGTCGCCCAAAAAATAATGAAACTTTTGCAACGACTCGATCAGGAGAAAATTGACCGGAAACCAGATGGGCCCTCGCCAATTGGAATTGCCTCCAAAGAGCGCCGTGGTCGATTCGGCCGGCTCATAGGCGACTCGATACTCGGTCCCCATCACCGAGAATGTGTAGGGATGGTCGAGATGGTAGCGGGAGAGCGCGCGGATGCCATAGGGTGAGAGGAATTCCCGTTCATCGAGCATGTAGCGCAACACCGATTTGAGCCTGGTGCGGTTGACCAACGACAGGAACCGCCGGATTTCGCCGTTTTGCGATTGTGTCTCCACGTGAGAACTGAAGTCCGGTCGATTCTCGATGAACCATTGCATCCGACGTTTGAAGCGAGGGAGCTGATCGATCAGTTCCGAATTGAGCGTCTCCACGGCACAGAGCGGGATGAGGCCCACCAGAGACCGGATCTTGAGCGGTAGGGTCCGTCCGTCTGGAAGATGCAACACGTCGTAGAAAAACCCGTCTTCTTTGTCCCAAAGCTCGATCCTCTCCCCGCCGATATTGTTCATGGCCCGGCAGATGTAGACGAAGTGCTCGAAGAACTTGCTCGCGACGTCTTCATAGGCGCGATTCTCGCGGGCCAGTTCGAGGGCGATTGAGAGCATGTTGAGGCAATACATGGCCATCCAGCTTGTCGCGTCCGCCTGTTCGAGACGTCCGCCGGTCGGAAGCGGCTTGCTCCGATCGAACACCCCGATATTATCGAGTCCCAAAAATCCACCTTGGAAAATGTTCTTCCCGTCCGCGTCCTTGCGGTTGACCCACCACGTGAAGTTCAGCAGGAGTTTGTGAAACACCCGCTCAAGGAAGAGCCGATCGCCGATCCCTTTTCGTTTTTTCTCGATCTTGTACACGCGCCAAGCCGCCCACGCATGGACCGGCGGGTTGACGTCACCCAGCGCCCACTCGTAGGCGGGAATCTGCCCGTTCGGATGCATGTACCATTCGCGGAGCATCAGAATGAGCTGTTCCTTGGCGAAAGTGGAATCGATGAGCGCCAACGGAATGCAGTGAAAGGCGAGGTCCCAGGCCGCATACCAGGGATATTCCCACTTGTCCGGCATGGAAAGCACGTCGGCGTTGTAGAGATGGGTCCAATCGGCGTTGCGCCCTTTCAACCGTTCGCGCGGCGGCTCCGGCATGCCAGGGTCGCCTTTGAGCCAGCGGGTGAGGTCGTAGTAATAAAACTGCTTGGTCCATAAGAGGCCGGCGAAGGCCTGTCTCTGCACGAGCTTGGCATCTTCTGACAGATGAGCCGGTGTCAGATGATGATAGAACTCATCAGCCTCTTTGATCCGCTGAGCAAACAGGTCATCGACCACAGCTCGTGCCAGCGCATCTGGATTTTCCTCATTGGTAAAACGGAGATGTATCGTCTTCGAGGCGCCGGGATCAATCAAGAATTCATAATGAGCGGCAGCCTTCGATCCTACCTGGGCCGGATTGACCGCCTCCTTGTCACCGTGAATGATGTAATCATGAAAACTGTCCTTAACATAACGAGCTCCATCCGGATCGCCGTACAACCGGCGGGTATTGGTTTCGTTTTCAGTAAACAGCAGAGGGGGGGCTCCCTCACAATACAGCCATCGGCGGCCATAGTAATCGTGCGTCAGTTCCACCACGCATAGGCCTGGGCCTCCTGATCCGCTTCGCATTCTGGGCCTGCGCACATCCAAGCCCCATGACCAAGTGTTCCTAAACCATAGGGTCGGCAGGATAGTGAGCCGAGCGCCGTCGGGTCCGCGGTTAATGGCTTGAATCCGAATCAGAAGGTCTTCGGGGGTCGCCTTGGCATACTCCACATAGATGTCAAAGTAGCGATCCTCCTCAAAAATTCCCGTATCAATTAGTTCATATTCCGGATCGTTTTTGGTTCGCCGTCTGTTTTCTTCCACCAATTGTCGGTACGGAAATTCCGCTTGCGGATACCGATAAAGATATTTCATGTACGAGTGGGTCGGCAGGGAATCGAGGTAGAAATAATATTCTTTGACGTCCTCACCGTGATTGCCTTCGTTACCGGTCAAGCCGAACAATCGCTCTTTGAGAATCGGATCGCGCCCATTCCATAAAGCGATGGCAAAACAAATGTATTGATGACGATCGGAGATCCCGGCCAGCCCGTCTTCATTCCAACGATACGCTCTGGATCGAGCATGGTCATGAGGAAACGACTCCCAGGCGGTACCATCCGCACTATAATCTTCGCGCACGGTTCCCCAGGCCCGCTCACTCAGATAAGGCCCCCACCGCCTCCAGTGGACCAAGCGGCGGGCATCCTCTTCCAGTCGTATCCATTCCGCTGGCAATGGGGACAAAGGTGAAAAGGAAGGGGTTGGCGTCAGATCCATTGGCTCCCTGTGCTTTCGGGAAGATCAACCCTCGCCGCCCAGAGCGAACTCATCTGAAAGATGCTCACTCTGTCGGTTACGGCGTGATGAAGCTCATTGTTCTTGTTAACTGAGCCAGAGCCAACGTCCGTTGAATCTTCACCCTTATTTCATTGTCGGCAGATTTTCTTCTGAGTCAAGAGGCTGGCTTGTTCGCCAAGACCGGTCGATTCAAAGATAGAGAAGGTCGCGTGGGAGAGAAGAGAGGGTATAATAGGTTGCAGGGTCGTACAGGCTAACTCCAAATCACCTGTTCTTGATTGAGCAAGTAGTCAATGACCTCAATGCTGTCGCGCATCTGGAGCTGGGCCCGTTTGGACATGGGAATCACCGCTCCTACCAGCTTTCCAGGCTCAATCTCATTCAACGGTGGCAGATCCGCGCCCGGCCCCTTTTCAAGATCACTGCGGAAACTGGCCACAGGGAACCTCCTCGTTACCCCTCTATCGGCTCGTTACCCGTAAAACTTGATCGTGAGGCGACGAGGGGACATCTCCTCCATCGTTCACAACCATACCACATGGCAAGGGGGAGGGAGAGGAAAATCCCTTTTCTACTTGTGAGTCGTTGCCGACGGTTACTGTCGTCGGGAAAGGGAGTGGTCCACAGGAGGCAGGGCTCCCAGATGGGGGAAGGTTCCTCGATTAATAAGAATTGACGTCGGAAGAAGTCGATAATCGTCATGGTCAAGGTCCGCAAAGAGCGGGTCAGTAACAAGGTCAGACTCCGGCATCAATTCGGGAGCTGGTATCGGAGGAGAGGCAGCTTTCATGTAGTTTCCTTCCTGATTGAACATGGCATTGAACGACATCATGATGTGACTGGAAGGATCAATCACAAATCCCAGCTTATTGAAGGCCACGATATTGCCGGACACTTCGTTGCGCGAGGAGCCCAGAAACGCCGCCCCACTCCCATTTTTCACCAACGTGTTTCCCATGAGCAGCACCGTTGCCCCCTCTTCCACCATGATCGCCTCAAACAAGTTGCGTACGATAATGTTCCGCTCGATCCTGACCGTGGACTTGCCAACTACGTTCACGCCATGATCATTGTCATGAATCACATTGCCGACCAAGACGGCCTGAGTATCGGCCAATTGCACACCCGTTGTTTCACTTTCCCCGATCACGCAGTTCTCAATGCGCAATCCCTTCACCTGTTGACTGAATAACAGCCCCTTGACATGCAGGTGACGGAGCGTCACGCCGGTGGCGTTAAAAATCCCGACCGCGTGTCCGCCATGATCATGAACCGTCACGCCGCTAATTTCGATGTTGGTCGCTCCGTATGGCCATTTCCCTATGTGAAGAACCCCCACATATTCGCTATGTCCAACCAACGTGACGTGATCGGCTCCGGCCCCCACCACCTTGATGCCTTCCTTGCTATGAATCGTCAGATCCTGGGCATACACGCCAGGCTTGATAAACACCGTGTCTCCCTTTTGGGCACGATCAACGGCTTCCTGGATAGAGGTGAAGTCGCCAGTACCATCGATGGCAACCACAAGGGTTCTTGATGAACCATTGGCACTGGCGAGGTCGTCCCTCAGGTTGGCAATGACCGCAGCCAGGACCAACATGGTGATCAAGATCGTACGAAACATGAGGCATTTGTATCGGCCCAGACAGAGAGATGTCAACTGCGCCGATGAGAAGCAGTCAGAAACCCTCGCCAGCAATGGCGCTCAGATTCAATGAACCATTGGGAAGGCAGGCACTGTTGATCCAAACTGTTGCGCCGATCCTGGTTCTCGACCGTGGGGCGGCCTTTTGTGTATGCTCGTGACATGGTGCTTGTCGGCTTGACTGGTGGTGTCGCAACAGGCAAGAGTACCGTCGCCTCGATGTTCAAACGATGCGGGGCAGTTGTTATCGACGCTGATGGGCTGGCCCACTCGGTCGTCGAACCGGGCAAGCCCGCCTGGCGTGAGATTATCAAACAGTTTGGACGAGCGGTGTTGAACCCTGACCAAACCATCAATCGCCGGGCGCTCGGTAGCCTCGTGTTTCGGGATCCGGCCAAACGCAAACAACTTGAACACATCATTCACCCCCGTGTTGCCCGGGAACAACAGCGACTCATCCGCGAAGCCCGCGCACGGAACCCCCGTGCCGTTATCGTATATGACGTCCCGCTTTTGTTTGAGGCGGGCATTGGCAAACAAGTCGATTATATCGTCGTTGTCAGTTCCGACCGGAACACCCAAATTGCCCGACTCCAGAAGAGAGACGGTCTCTCGCGAGCAGAGGCCCTTCGGCGTATCAACAGCCAACTGCCCCTTGCCCAAAAACGACGTTTGGCGGATTTCGTGCTGGACGGGACGACGAACAAACGACGCCTTTTTACCCAAGTCAAAGCGCTCTTTCAGCACTTTCAAGCGGCTGCGTAAGCAAGCCGTTCTATGATACAGTGCACGCCATGAATTATCAGGTGGTGATCATTGGGTCGGGACCGGCTGGGCTCACGGCCGCTATCTATACCGCCCGCGCCAATCTCTCTCCGCTGGTGATCGAGGGATGGCAGTCAGGAGGGCAGCTCACGACTACAACCGAGGTGGAAAACTACCCGGGATTTGCCCAAGGGGTCATGGGACCCGAACTGATGAAAGAAATGCGGCGGCAGGCTGAGCGGTTTGGGGCTCACTTCATGACCGGCGACGTCAGTCACGTGGACTTTCGCCGCCATCCATTCGAATTAACCGTGGACGGTGAACGAACGGTGCAAGCCCTGACCGTGATCATTGCCACCGGCGCCTCCCCTGTTCAGCTTGGCTTGGCGAACGAAAGACGATTGACCGGTCATGGCGTGTCCACCTGTGCTACCTGTGATGGCTTCTTTTTTCGCGGTAAGGACCTGGTGGTAGTCGGGGGAGGAGACAGCGCCATGGAAGAAGCCATCTTTCTCACCAAGTTCGCAACCTCTGTGACGATCGTTCACCGTCGGGACAAATTGCGCGCATCGAAGATCATGCAGGATCGAGCGATGAAGAACGAAAAAATCCGTTTTCTTTGGAACTCCGTGGTTGAAGACATCCTGGGGCAAGACACGGTAACCGGTGTGCGCCTCAGAAACGTCGTCACTGGTTCGGTCCTTGAAGTGCCTTGCGCCGGCGTGTTTGTCGCGATCGGTCACCGACCGAACACCGCGTTATTTGCCGGCCAACTTGCGATGGATGACAGGGGGTACCTCTGTACCTACAATGGAACCGCCACCAGTGTGCCTGGTATCTTTGCCGCTGGCGATGTGCAAGACAGTAAATACCGTCAGGCCATTACAGCCGCCGGCTCCGGCTGTATGGCCGCCATCGATGCCGAACGGTTTTTAGAGACGTTGGAGCACCGGTAAGCGATCGCCGACACGTCACCCATTCCCCTCGGGCAAACTGCTGGTGGATCCTATGCGATGTGCGATTGTGCATTATCACGAACTGGGGCTCAAAGGGCGCAATCGCGGATTTTTTGAACAACAACTGATCCGGAACATTCGCCTCGCGCTCAACGATGTAGAAGGCATAAAGGTCGAGCGACTGCACCAGCGTGTGCGCGTGCTGTTTCCTCCTCATGCCAAGCTTGATCTCATCCGAGACCGCTTACGGTGCGTATGCGGCGTGGCGTACTTTTCGATGGCACGGGCTGTACCGCTAACGTTGACGAATCCCTATCTGGATAAGTTGGGGGAGGCGGCCGTTGAAGAATTCCGCGCCCAGCCGTTTTCCACATTTCGTATCACAGCTAAGCGAGCCGACAAACGACTGCCCGTGACATCCATGGACGTGGAACGGGCGGTGGGAGCCTTCGTCCGCCAAACGCTTGGCAAAGAAGTTAGTCTCAAAAATCCTGATTTGACAATTCACATTGAATTGTTGACCGATCAAGCCTACCTGTTCTCGGAAAAAATCAGCGGCCCTGGCGGTATGCCGGTGGGGGTGAGCGGCCGCGTCGCCTGTCTCTTGTCCGGCGGCATTGATTCGCCGGTCGCCGCCTATCGAATGATCAAGCGCGGCTGCCGCGCCGTCTTTGTCCATTTTTCAGGCCGACCGTTGGTAAGTCGCGCCTCCGAGGAAAAGGCCCGTGACCTCGCCAAGCTGCTGACCACCTATCAATATCGGTCCCGTCTCTATATTGTTCCGTTCGGGGAAATTCAGCGGGAGATCATCTTCCATACGCCGGCACCGTTCCGTGTCGTACTGTACCGGCGCATGATGCTCCGGATCGCAGAGCACCTTGCTTCACGGGAACGGTGTTGGGCGGTCGTCACCGGTGAGAGCCTAGGGCAAGTGGCGTCACAAACGCCGGACAACCTTTGTGTGATCGAACAAGCCGCGACCAGACCTCTTCTCCGACCACTGATTGGGATGGACAAAATTGAAATCACCGAAGAGGCAAAGCGGCTGGGCACCTATGAAATTTCCATTGAGCCTGATCAAGATTGCTGCAAATTGTTCATCCCTCCTCATCCCAATTTAAGGACGAACCGTGAGGCGATGGAACGTGTCGAGGCTGCGTTGGACCTTGGGCCTCTGGTTCAGAAGGGGGTTGAAAAGGCTGAGGTGGAGGAGTTCCGTTTCCCGGACTGATGGAGGAATCAGGAGCCGTGCAATAGATGACGTTCCAGTCAGAACCTGGTGCCGAGAGGGCTCCAATCCAGCCGGACTCAAGATCCAAAAACCGAACAAAGCCAACCCGTTCGTATCCCGCCCCAGCGCCTCGAACGAGCCACCCAGCGGTGGCATGTTCGTTCGGCTCAAGCCACTCCTGATGAAGGGGAAATCTGATGCCGGTGCCGTCCGCCTTAGCCACCGCTTCCCGCGCTACCCAGGTCATCAGAAATCGCTCATGGATACCTGTTGATCTTTGACCCTTGATGCGGTGCTTCTCAATGAAACATTGATCCCGTGTCGAGAAGAACCGTCGGGCTAGGCCCAGCACATCGGTTTCCATCCTGACCTTCTCAAGGTCGACGCCGACATCGCGCCCCCTGGCCACAGCCACCACGGCCTTTTCATGGGAGTGCGTCAAGCTGAAGCAGAGTGATGGAAAATCAGGCAAGTAGGGTTTGCCCGCGCCGGTCTTCTTGATTACAAGCGAGGGACAGTTGCCACAGTAGGAACTCAAGAGTTTCCGCAGCGCTGCATGGGCGGCGATATATCGTCGTCGATGGAGGCTCGACAGGAGCCGATCGACCCGTCGTTGCTCTTCCTCCGAAAGCAGCGACCATGCATGCGGAAGGTCAGCCTCCTGAATATCAAGGTTCACTCCCCATACATGAATGTGGGCATAGTCAATGGAAAGGACCGGTATCGGCTGATTGTCACCAGAGAACCGAACCGTGTGAAACCGCAGGTTAAGCCTCTGCTCTCGGGAACCGTCTGGGGAACCGTTGGGCTCAGCCGGCTCTTCCCATTGCAAAACGTTTTCCGACACGGTAAGCTCCTGCAACACCTATCCAGCATTCACTTCGCTGGCCTATACCAGCGTCCCCTTCTTCCATCGGAGAGGTGCGAGAGTGGCCGAATCGGGCAGTCTCGAAAACTGCTGTCGGGGCAACTCGACCGTGGGTTCGAATCCCACCCTCTCCGCCATCCACCGGGCGAGACTAGCGAAAGGGGGTTCCGCCATTCTTGTTTATTAGCCACCAGCCACCACCAGTTTGCGTTTTTAAACACGCTGGTGGCCTTCACAGCTCTGCCCCGTGAAAGCCTTTTCTATTGTGCAAGGCTCACGTGGCTTACCCGGTACCACTGTATCCTCCGGATGAAGTCTTTTCATCAATTCCCTGTTTTAACCCCTTGGACCTTAAACTGTGGTGTTCTTCAACTTTCCGTTGAAGAACGCGGCGTAACTCGACTAGGGCTAACGTGTCTCTTGAGCAGTATTCAAGCAGTGATGATCGAATAGCAGCCTGTTCAACCCAATCAGTTTCGACAAACACCATGCGATAATACTCGGCAGCTGCTTGGGCGCCTGAGCGAATAGCCAGATCGCCGTATCCCAACGAAGGTGCAATGGCTGGCAGCACCGATTTAATCGAATATGATCCTTTGAACAGAGGGTGGTAGTAGTGCTCTTTGATGAGCTGATGGAGGTCACAGAGACGTCTTAAAATTGGCTCGAATGCCGAGTGGAATTCCGGAAAAGCCTCCACCAGTTGCCGAATCATGGCTTCTTCATAGGGAGAGTACACACAGATGGTCCCCTCCTGCCCCAGCGATTCGATTAACGCTTCCGCCCATCGTTTCCGCGGGTCGGTCGGCTCCACATGGAGAAACTGGTGGTGGATCAGCCGACCCGGTTCCACCTCAATATGGTTTGACCATTGCACAGGAATGGCTTGGTACGGCCTCGTGAAAGGAAAACGAGGGATGGACAACATCACCGTTTCAAAATCCACATGATGAACCGGATAGCGGATCGATCGCAGGGCGGATCCCAGACGCGGCGAGATCCATTCGGTATTGTCCTTGATCCGCTGCTGAGGAAATGACAAGGGCTCGTCTGCCGGAATTTCGTCGATGGTCGAGATACCTCGTTCGGCCAACCGTTCGGCTACCTCTTTAGAGCCAGGTAAGTAATAGATCCATCGGTCAGGCTTACCATGGGTACAGTGTTTCCAAAAAGGACACTCATAGGGGGTATGACAATGACGCCCCGGTTCAACTTCTGGCGGCACGTGTGCCTGAAGAACGATTTTCATGGCAGCCACGTGGTTCGGAACGTCGCGGAGTCGATCCTGTACAGCTCCTGTCACGTCCTCCATGACAAACAATTGCCGCCAATCCACGTCGCCGCCCTCATAGACGTAATCTGTATTGATGCGCATGATGCACATGGCCGACAGAGGGATGCCGGCCCCCTGGACCACGGCGCTTTGAATCGCGACATCGTTGAGATGAACGTCTTTGACACGGGAAGACGATTTCACCTCGATCAATCGCCATGCAGGGCGATTGGTCTGAGGTTCACTGATCCGCTCTAGAATATCCACGCGCACCCAGACTCCCTCATGCTGAAACGCCCCTTCAAACACCGCCGGTACGGTAAGATCGGCCATGACAGAGGCCGTGCGGGCCAGTGCTTCTTCCCGCTGACGCGGCCCCGCGTCGATTAACACACCGCCGGGGAACACACGTCGTGCATGAATGCCTATTTCGGTTCCTCGATCTAAAACCATTTGGGTGACAAGGTCCGGAGGGGTTGCGAGCTCAGGGTGATGCACTTCCAAATACAGCCGTTTGCTGCACTGGAGCCCAGCCAGATATTTCGATTTTGATAAGTGGGGGATGGTGATCAATGACGAAATGTCATCCACGTTGCTGATCTCGACGGAAACCTACGTGAGTCGTCGTAACCGTAACGGACCGTCTGCCGATTTGTCTAGTCAGGCCTGCACAATCTTCTGTTAGGATACATCCAATGACCGTTCGACACCGTATCAGACGATCCGTTCTGACCCTCGCCCTTCCCGTCACTGTGAGCACCTTCCTGCAGCGGGCGGAGGGGATTGTGGCCGTCTTTTTAGTTGGAGGGCTTGGAGCTGAGTCCATCGCCGCAGTCGGTCTGGGTCAGCTCCTGCTATTTATCGGCACCACGTTGTTGTCCGGCCTGTCGGTCAGCGCCAACGTCTTGGTGGCCCAACTTTGGGGAGCTAAACGTCTTCATGATGCCGGCGAAGCCGCAGTCCATCTTATCGGCTGCTCGGTTGTCATGTCGTTCCTGTTGGCCTTCATCGGGATGGGCGTGAGTCAACCGGCCATGGTAGCCATGGGTGCGCAGCCTGATGTGCTACTGCTTGCCGCCCCTTATGCCCGAATCATCTTCCTGTTAGTGCCGTTTACCGTGCTGATTCAGGTCTCGTCATCCATTTTGCAAGGAACGGGAGACACCAAAACGCCCATGTATGCCCTTCTGGGCGTGAACCTGCTGCATATCGGGATCGCCTATCCCCTAATTTATGGGAAATGGGGCGCTCCGGCATGGGGTCTTGAGGGTGCAGCCTGGGCAGCCGGAGGTGCGGAGGCGACCGGAGCCCTCTACCTCCTTCGGCGTTGTCAGGCCTTGTTTAAAACATCCGAGCGTGTTCGCGTTGATCTGATCCGGTCGGCATGGGAAATCGGTGCCCCTGTTGTGGGCGAACGGATTCTGCAACAAGCAGGTGTGATGTTGTATACCAAAATCGTCCTGCTGTACGGCACCGTCTCCTATGCGGCCCATCAGGTAGGTCTATCCATCGAGTCATTTTCGTTTCTTCCTGGCTACGGCTTTGCCATTGCGGCCGCTACCATGGTGGGACAAAGCATTGGGGCTGGCAAATATGTCCGTGCCAAGCTGGAAAACTGGGAGGCCAATCGTCTCGCCGCCATGGGCATGGCGATGATGGGAGCCGTGTTCTTCTTCTTTCCTTACCTGCTGATGCGGACCTTTACGCAGGATGAAGCGGTCATCCAACTGGGCACCCATTTTTTACGGATTGTAGCACTGTTGCAAATCCCCCTCGCCTTGACGATGGTGTTAGCCGGATCGCTCCGCGGCGCCGGCGATACCCGTTTTATCCTTTGGGCCACGACCATCGGGATGTGGGGAGTCAGGGTGCCGTTAGCCGTTATCCTTGGTGTCTGGCTGCAATTTGGAGTGGTCTATGTGTGGATGGCCATGATCGCCGATTGGTCGGTTCGGATGGTGTTATTGCTGTGGCGCTATCAATCGGAACGATGGCGAGCAATTCAGCTCTTACGATGATCAGACCAGGCATAGGCGGCGCCAAAACAGATTCCCGCTGCGGCTGCTCTGATGAACATTTCATCAGCACGACTGGCCAACATCCACCAGACGACGGCGGCTAGCAGACCGGATGCCGCTCCCAAGAGGATCTTGCCTCCCGCCAGTTGCAACCAATCAGTTAACAAGACACGAGTACCCATGTAGGTGACACCCGCAGCCATTGCAGCCCAAAGAAAAGAGAGGTCATGACCCCAAAACCAGACCTGTATGGCGCCAACGATTCCCCCGATGATGAAACCCGTGATGGCTCGCGCGACCAGCGGAATGGCGATGGTGGGCCGCTCTGTGGATGGTTGTTCATCCCCCATAGACAGATTCATACTCCGCCACCTCGCCAAATAGCAAGCGGGGCCGAACGACATGGTGCGACCAGGCCGTTCAATCTTTGGCGAGCAACAAGCTGGGCACAACAGGTTCGACACTCGTCGCCCGGTGCTTCTGATCAATTCAATATCACTCCAGTCAATATCACTCCAGGCGCCCTTCGGCCGAGCAAAACGTGGACGAGGGCCCGGTCAAAGCTTTCGGCTAGAAGCCTGACCGGCGCTTGCTGCCAGCAAGGGGCAGAACTGATTACGTCAGACGATCGGGCCAGATGGAATGGTGACTGCCTCCTAATACAACCACACGCGGTCCGCCCTTTTTCAGGGCGACGCCCCCTTGCGGCGTGACTTGCTCCCACCCACATAACCAGCGACGCTCTGGTTTCATGAGATAGAGCTGCACGGCTTCGAGAAATGAACCTCTGGTTACAGGCCTGTCTGGCTCAACGCCCAAAATTTGGCGCCAGGCGGAACGCCAGAGCGACGGACGAATATGAATGGGATCAAAGCCGTACCAATTCTGGTTCAAGTGAAACAATCGGGCGTCAAACCGTTTGGCCAGAAGAACCAACCCTTCATTAACCTGTTCAGCGCGATCGAGGACCTGTATCAGGGACAGCCGACACGTGGGCGCCAGAATGGTCCGCAGAAACAGAAATTTTCGGTGTGAGAGGCGACGCACGGAAGCCAGCGGAAGGTTCGTGAGGACGATATCTCTGGTCAGACGGCTCAGTCGCCGCAGTGTTTCTTCCACCCAGCCAAGGATTCGCTCAACGGAGAAACCGTACAGAATGTCATTGCCAACATCCGTCACCAGGGCACGTGTCGGCTTTCCTGGTCGAGCCTCCAACTCACTCCACAGACCAGATTTGAGAATGCCAGGCAGGGTGCGAAAGAGAAACTGACTGGGAGCTCCATACGATCGGCCATGGCCCAGGGCTGCAAAGATCTCTATCTCGTGACCCCAGATTGTCCGTGCCGTGCTGACAACCGTGAGGAATCCTCTCGTCAAATTGCTTGCGCCAAGGGCCACGATCCGTTCAATGTCATGGGTAGTCGAGAAAGTCGGCATGGCGTATCCCTCTGGCAACCATCGGATTGGTCGCAAAAGCCGACAGTGATTTAGGCGGTCGTGGCGACTCGGTCATCAGGAGAACAGGGGGGATGGCGCGCATCACGGATCGGGCCCTTGGTGACCTCGATTCGCTCAACGTGTTTGACATTGGCGCAAAAATCCCCAAGGCCAGGAGTGATCAGACGAAACGGCCCGCCGGAAGATTCCGGGAGGGGAGCACCATCAAGCTCATAAATAAGAATGCCATGCTCCCTGGCTTGCTGCAGTGTGAGGCAGACCGAGTACGAATCCCCGACCGAATGAACCGTGACGTGATCCGCATCGACAGCCAGAGCTGGCACATCGAGTAGCCCATTTAGCCGAATTCCTCGTCCCTTCATGCCCGGCATGACCGTTGCTGCATCAACATGGTGCTCCGCTGGCAAGGTCGCAATCGCAGCTCGGTCAAGCGAGACAGGCTGAACCACCGCTCCCTCGATACGGATCCGCCCCGGGCCGGTCCGTTCCTTTTCCGTGAGGGTTTTAATCATCGCCGTGAGCGCCTCGTTCACCGGCGTCGGAATACCCAATTCGCGACCTTTTCTCACGATGAACCCATTTAAGGTATCGATTTCGGTCCGGCGCCCCGCTTTCCAGTCGTCGTACATGGATGTGTGGATATCTCGGATTTCTTGTGTCGCCTTCACGACCCGCTCAGGCATATCTGGCGGAAGCGGAACCTTCATGGCCGCTGAGACCGCAGCCACTTCTCCGACCACCTGGCGGATGACGCCCATCATTTCCGGGTGATCCAGTGCCTGGGCGACCCGATCGTTGATGAGCACGGTGATTGGATTGAATACGCAGTTCCAGCACATTTTTTCCCATTTAGTCCGCCTGATGTCTTTGGACAGATGACAGGGAATACCGGCCATGGCAAAGAGGTCGCGGATCGCGACCAGGCGAGGGCTTTCATGTCCCATGAGTTCGCCAATGGAAACCGATCCCCTCTTGTAATGCTCGATGACGCCCGGCTCGGCGATTTTGGAATAGATATAGGCTACTCCGCCAACCACGCAATCCCGTTGAAATCGATTGAGCAGCCGATCTTCCGTATCGATCCCGTTTTGCAGGGTAAGAATCACCGTCTTGTCGGTCACAACCGGTTCGATGTGATCCATCACCTCGTCAAGGTCATAGGCCTTGACTCCTAGAATAATCAGATCGGGAGCCGGGAGATCGTTGATGCTCGAGGAGGCATGAGGCCGCACAGTGAACGACCCGGCTGCACTTCTGACCGTGAGGCCCCGTTGCATCACCGCCGCAAGTGTCTTGGGCCGCAGTAAGAAGGAGACGGAAGGATGGTATTTGGCCAAATGGGCACCAAAGTATCCACCGACTGCCCCTGCTCCAACCATGAGGATCTGTTTCATGGCAACCCTCCTGACTTGCTTTTGCTCCCGGACTTCAAAGGTGACGTTGGTGACTCTTATAGGTTAGGCTCAGAATGAGGTACTATAGCATGGGGCGTCAGACGACGCAGTAAGGGGACGCTCATCAATATGAGATGAGCATGGGCTCTTCATCTGATCTCAACCAATTGAAGCAAAGACTTGCCAGTGCCCGGTCGCTCGTCGTGCTGACAGGAGCTGGTATTTCCGCCGACAGCGGCGTGCCCACCTTTCGAGGAGCAGACGGACTCTGGCGGACTTATCGAGCGGAAGAATTGGCCACGCCGGAGGCCTTTGAACGGGATCCTCGATTGGTGTGGGAATGGTACAACTGGCGGAGGGAGTTCCTCGCCACCAAACGGCCCAACGACGCCCACTATGCCCTGGCCGAATGGGAGCGACGACAGGGACGATTTTGGCTCATCACCCAAAATGTAGACGGCCTCCACCGGGAAGCCGGCTCGCGCAAACTTTCCGAGATTCACGGCAACATCTGGATGGTTCGCTGTACTCGGTGTGGTTGGGTCGAGAAAAATCGATCGGTCCCGATTCCTATTCTTCCCTCTTGTGCCAGATGTGCTGGACTTTTACGGCCTCACATCGTCTGGTTTGGAGAAGCGCTGGATCCAGCGGATCTAGCCCGTTGTGACGAAGTCCTGCGAACCTGCGATACTCTACTGATCATCGGAACATCCGGCGTCGTCTATCCGGCTGCTGGGTTTGCCGCCACTGCCAAACGGGCCGGGGCGTTCGTGGGGGAAATCAATCTCGATGAGACTCCCCAGACCGCCTTAGCCGATATCTCATTGCGTGGGCGAGCCAAGGACGTTGTCCCTCTGCTACTCGAGCGGTGACCCAGGATGCAACATCCCGATCGGAACCTTCTGATGCTTTTCCCGGTTAATCCCGCCGATCCAGTAGATCGAGCACCTCATTCAAGGTTCGGATGCAGCGGCCCCCCGTCTCCGAATACTTCCCCTCTCGATCCAGCAAAACCGCTTGGAGGCCGGCTCCCATCGCTCCCTCCACATCGTCTCGCATACTGTCGCCCACATGCAACGCTTCTTCCGGGTCGGCAGCGTGTTTGTCCAACGCCAGGTGAAAAATTCTAGCGGCGGGCTTTGCGGCTTGTGCGAGACTGGAAATGGTAACCGTATCGAAAAACCCGGCGAGCCCCAACCCCCGCAGAACCGTGAACACGCGCGAATCGAAATTGGAGACGATGCCGAGTTCGAGCCCCCGCCGTTTTAGGTCGGTCAAGGTCGCAATGGTTTCCGGATACAGCTCCCAAGAGGCGGGGTTTTCAAACACTTCGAAGACATAATCAAAAAAATCATCGAACCGCTCAAACATCCCTACCCGGTAAAACACATTGTGCACGATGTCAAACCACCACATCCGTTCGCTTTGTTTGAGCTGCGCCGCCTCCGTCACGGCGAAGACCGGCGGTGGCGCTTCGCGAAACGCTCGGCTGAATGCTTCTTTGATGGCGACCAGCGAATCGGGCTTTTCCTGGAAGCCAAACTCTATGGCGTAGCGGAGGTAAATCTCCGCTACAGACCCACGCACATGAAACAAGGTGCCCGCTGCGTCAAAGAACACCACGCGTATGGGAAGATCGGCTAATCTCATGCCATTGTTTCAAGCGGAGTTTTCGTGCCTCGCACAAAATCATTGTGCGAGAAGCCCACCACGGTCACGGCCAAACGGTCGTTTTCTTGACAAAGCCCCTCCTCACTGTTAGCTTCGGAACAAATCCGAGTATTCCCATGCCGACTCCAATTTTTATCGTAGACAGCAGCCCCGTCGTCCGCCGCATGGTGGAGGAGATTTCAACACCAGCCGGCTTTGAGGTCCTCGGTTTCCACGACGGCCCCACTGCATTGGAGGCGGCTCGGCGGACCAATCCCGCAGTGATCATCGCGGATTACCACCTCGATAACATGACTTTTTCCGGATTTTGCCGGGAACTTTCCAAGTTGGAGCATTTATCCGAAACTCGCCTCATTTCCTTGATCAATCCGTCGGACCATCCCGATGAACGACATCTGCGCTCGTTGGGAGTCACTGTCTGGCTGCACAAACCGCTTCAGGCTGATGAATTGCTTAATATCCTTCAAAAGGCTCGCGATAGCCACCACGGTTCGGCAAACGGCGCAAGCCTGAAACGGCAAAGCTGGCCGCCGCCTTCCGTTCTCACGGACATGGACGGAAACAGCGACGCTGCCAATTCCATCATCAACGCTACCGATCGGCAGGGAGGATATACCGTGACCGAACCTGGACTGCCCCAATCTTCTGAACCGAACGTGCGATCTACCGTTCCTCAGCCTCAAGACGCTGTCAAAGGCTTCTTCGACCAGCTTCTGCAATCTGCCGTTAAAGAAATTGAGGGTCGGTTTGCCGAGGCCTTGCCCCGTATGGTTGAGGAAACGGTCTCCCGTCACGTGCAACTCGTTCTTCGACATGAAGTGCATACCCGATTCAATGAAATGTTATCCACTGGCCGGATGGCGGCCTTCCTGCAACCGCTGGTCTTGCAGGAGTTACCTTCTCTTGTCGGAAAGGAGTTAGCGCACAACGAGCCGCTCATCAACCGAGCGGCGACCGAAGCCGTTGGTGTCTTGATCAGAGAGAAATTCGATCGATGGATGACCGACCATGCCAGCGCCGCCATTCGCGAGCAGATCGCCGAGCGACTCCACGCTCACCCTGAATTAATCCAGCAACCTCTTCAAGACGAGATCCGATCGTCAATCGCTCAACACATGGCATCCCGCACCGAAGAAATCGTCACCGCCCTCGCCAGGGAAGCCATTGATCGATCGGTCCCGCATGTCGTTCCTGACCTTGCGGAACAACACATCAAGGCGGAACTCAAACGACTGACCGATTCACCCTGAACTCCATCATCCCCTCTTCCCCCGCTTGGCGGCCGCACGGCGTGCTCGAGCCACGCGCTTCAATCGTTCTTGATTTTTTCTATGTTTCTTTCTCGTTTTTCTATCCTTTTCACGTCCTCGCGCCATGTTCTCTCCCCGTATTAAAAGAACGCTTCGTATGCTCTGGGCGATTGTATAGCACAGGCAAGAGGAGGTCACAAGCAGCCTCTCCCCTTTGCGACATCAATCCGACATTGCTAAGATGCCCGCACGTGGAGGAAGGTGTGTCATGACTCTGCCCCAACTTAGCAAAACATATGACCCTCAATCGGTTGAGGCCCGGTGGTCCCATTTCTGGATCGAGAAACGCTATTTTCATGCCTCGCTCGATCATCCCGGTGAACCGTACTGTATCGTGATCCCGCCCCCAAATGTCACCGGTTCACTGCATGTCGGCCATGCGCTGAACCACTCGCTCCAGGATGTCCTTATCCGGTGGCGCCGGATGCAAGGCCGCAATACCCTGTGGCTTCCGGGAACCGACCACGCCGGCATTGCTACGCAAAACGTCGTGGAAAAACAATTGCTGGCGGAAGGACTCTCACGAGAAGCCCTCGGTCGAGACCGATTTATCGAGCGGGTCTGGCAATGGAAAGCGGAATCCGGCAACACCATTGTGAGCCAGCAACAGCGGCTTGGCGAATCCTGCGACTGGGACCGCCTTCGCTTCACGATGGACGAAGGACTGTCCAGAGCCGTCATTGAAGTGTTCGTTCGCCTGTACAACGAGGGGCTGATCTATCGAGGAGAACGGTTGATCAATTGGTGCCCACGGTGTCTGACCGCCCTATCCGATATTGAAGTCGAACATGAAGAAGTCAAGGGCACGCTCTATCAGATCAAGTATCCCCTGGCAGATGAGACAGGGACGTTTCTCGTGGTCGCCACGACCAGGCCAGAAACCATGCTAGGCGACACGGCAGTGGCCGTTCATCCCAATGATCCCCGCCATCGCCATCTGATCGGAAAAATGGTACGTCTGCCGTTGACCAACCGAACCATTCCCGTAGTTGGCGATCCAATTCTCGTCGATCTTGAGTTTGGGACTGGTGCAGTCAAAATCACTCCGGCTCACGATTTCAACGACTATGAAGCAGGCGAACGGCATGGGCTGCCCAGGTTTGCCTTGTTCGATTATCGAGCGTTGTTGGATCAGGCTTCATTGCTCAACGCAGGTGTGGAGCCCAACGTCGTAGCGGCTTTGGCCAAATTACCTGTTCAGAAAGCGCGACCTGCTCTCGTGCATCTGCTGAGCGAACGTGGTTTGCTGGTCAAACAGAGTGACCATACCATGGCCCTTGGCAAATGTTACCGTTGCAAGACGGTGGTTGAACCGTTTCTCTCACCTCAATGGTTCGTCAAGATTCAACCACTTGCCGACCCGGCCATCAAGGTTGTCGAGGAAGGTCGTGTCCGTATCATCCCGGAGGGATGGATTAACAACTACCTCGGCTGGATGAGAAACATTAAGGACTGGTGCATTTCCCGACAAATTTGGTGGGGCCATCAAATTCCCGCCTGGTACTGTCTGGCATGTAATGAGCCTTACCTCATCCTCCAGGAAGGCACAACGACGATCCTGCAAGGCGCCCGCCCTATCGTCGCCCGCTCGGCTCCTCCCCAGTGTCCCACCTGCGGCGGGTCCCGTTTGATGCGCGACCCCGATGTGCTTGATACCTGGTTTTCTTCCGCCCTCTGGCCGTTCTCGACACTAGGGTGGCCAGAGCAGACGCCAGAACTCAGGCTCTACTATCCTACGTCGACTCTGGTGACAGGGCTCGACATTTTGTTTTTCTGGGTCGCCCGCATGATCATGATGGGGCTCAAGTTCATGGGCGACGTCCCCTTTCGGGACGTGTACATCCATGCGCTGGTTCGCGATGCGGAAGGCCAGAAAATGAGCAAGTCCAAGGGCAATGTGATTGATCCCCTCCATATCATGGACAAATACGGGGCGGACGCTCTGCGTTTTACCCTGGCCTCCATGGCCTCGCCGGGGCGAGACGTCAAACTGGCCGAAGAGCGAATTGAGGGCTATCGCAACTTCGCCAACAAGATCTGGAACGCCGCCCGTTTTGCCTTGATGTATCTGGATGGACCGCAAACCAGCACGCCCCTGAAGGACCACCCCTTTCCTGACCGCTGGATCATGAGTCGGCTTCACCGGACGATTCAGGCTGTTCTCTCGGAATTGGAAGCTTACCGATTTGATCGCGCCGCCTCGGCCCTGTATCAATTCATTTGGCACGAGTACTGTGACTGGTACGTGGAACTCATCAAACCGGTCTTACAAGACGCCTCCCATCCGGATGGGCCAGCAACAAGGCAGACCATGGCCGAGACACTTGAAACGACCTTGCGGCTGTTGCACCCCTTCATGCCGTTCATCACCGAAGAGATTTGGCAGGCGATTCCTCACAACGGAGACAGCATCGCCATCCAACCCTACCCGACAACAGATGCTACGGCTATCGCGCCAGATGTCGAAGAGGAATTTACGCTTCTAGAACAGGTCGTAGGGTTGGTTCGAACCGGTCGCGTCCTCTTAAATTACCAGCCAGGACAGTCTATTTCCCTCTTTGTCGCGCATGTTGACCAAGACCGGCACCGTCAACTCCATCAGCTCCATCGGCACTTGGCCCATATGAGCCGCGGCCTGTTGGCAGTGAAACCTATTGACGAATGGCCATCGGACAAACTTTTGAGGTTGGTGATGGAAGGAATCTCCGTGGGGATGACGGTGTCCAGCGATGTCGATCTGGGCAAAGCGCTGGCCCGATTGACTGCTCAAATTGCCGAAGCAGACAAGGAAAGCAAGCGGATCGAGGCCAAACTGGCCAATGCGGAGTTCTTTACCAAGGCTCCTCCCGACGTCGTTGCAGAGCATCGTGAGCGGCTTCGAACAATAACGCGGGATCGAGCGTTGCTCGCAAGCAGCCGAGAACAGTTGCAGGCTATGTGGGACCATTAATCGATGGCGACACTCCCTGCCGCAGAAATCAGGCGCGCCGTTCGGCTTGGATTGGAAGAAGATCTTGGCCACGGCGACGTGACAACACGGACGCTCTTTCCCCAACCAATTCCAGCCTACGCTATCATCATTGCACAAAAACCGCTGGTCGTGGCGGGAATGTCCGCCGCCGTCCAGACCTTTCTCGCCGTTGACCCTTCGCTGATGGTGACAGTGGAGCGGCACGATGGTGATCCGGTCAAGGCGGGAGAGACCGTTTTACGCGTGACTGGCGATGGACGATCCATCCTCCAAGCTGAACGCGTGGCCTTAAATTTTCTCCAACACCTGTCCGGAATTGCGACCCTCACGCGGAAATTTTGTCAAGCTGTTCGCGGCTATCCGGTACAGATCATGGATACGCGGAAAACGATACCGGGATGGCGGGCTCTTCAGAAATGGGCAGTTCGACTGGGGGGCGGTGTCAACCATCGCATGTCGCTCAACGATGGAATCATGATTAAAGACAATCATCTGGCTCTCCTTCGCCCTACTAGGCAGGCTGTCCGAATAGCCTGTCGTTTGGCTGCCAACCGATCACGAGGAACGTCGGTCATCGTCGAAGCAGAGTCTCTAACTCAAGTCCAACAGGCCCTAGCTGCTAAAGCTGACATTATCCTCTTGGACAACATGAACCCTTCACAAGTTCGTCGAGCGGTGCGTCTCATCAAGGGACGAGCAATTGTGGAAGTGTCGGGAGGCATAACCCTCAAAAACGTCCGTTCCATGGCTGCGGCCGGCGCTCGTCGTCTCTCGATCGGGGCCTTGACCCATTCCGCGCCGGCCATGCCGTTCAGTTTGATCCTCAAGCCGCTCGGCCGTCGCCCCCTGAAATCCTGATGACTTCTCCACCATTATCGGCTGATGCGATTCGGAGCACCTTGAACACCGTTCAAATTGGCCAACGACTCTATGTCTATGACAACGTGCCATCAACCAACAGCGAAGCCATGGCTCTGGCCCAAGCAGGCGCCGAACATGGCACGGTGGTGGTAGCCGACTGTCAAACGGCTGGCAGAGGGCGCTTGACACGCCAGTGGTACTCCCCACCCGGAATGAATCTCTACTGTTCGATCCTTATCAGAAGAAAAAGATCTCGCCCCGATGTGGTGGAGTGGTTGTCTTGGCTGCCGCTCGCGACCGCCCTAGCCGCGGCTGAAGCCGTGCAGACCGTGAGTTCGATCTCTCTGTCTCTCAAGTGGCCAAACGATCTCGTCTATGGTGATCAAAAAGTGGGGGGGGTCCTCTGTGAAAATTTCCAGCCCGCTTCTCATGGTCCCATGGTCGTGATCGGGATTGGGCTCAATGTCAACCTGCCTCGGGAGTCCCTCCCCGAAGACCTGCGAGAGACAGCCACTTCCCTGTTTGAAATTTTAAAGAGTCCTCTGGACCGAAACCGACTACTTGCACAACTCCTGAACGAGCTTGAGCCGGTGCTCAATGAACTGACGGTGCATGGAGCCAATCGGTTGCAGCACGCCTACCTCCGACGCTGCTCCACGATTGGCAAGCTGGTCCGCGTGATCATGGGAGTTGAAGAGGAGATTGTCGGCACGGCCGAGTCCATTTCCCGTGACGGCGCCTTACAATTGCGCACATCCCGCTCTTCAGCGACGGGAGCAGCGCCGGAGCTGATCGAAATCCATGCCGCTGACATCATTCACCTTCGATGAACCACCGTAGTTCGGTTGCGGGGAGCTGTTTCGTATCTCCTCCCTCTCCAACTTGGCCACGCAAACAATGCCGACCCCGCTTCGCCGATTCTTCATTTCGCTCGTGGCGCGGCAGCACCTATCGCCGACTCAACCATGGAAGCGTTAACACGTGCCCAACCCATCTCGGCTTGAAGAAATTTCGATAGAGCTTTTTCCCTGCCATAATATCTGCCACCATCTCACAGAACCGTTGGCCCTGTTGAGAAAAAGCCCAAGTCCTGACACGCGGACAATGGTACAGGATATAGGCCAACAAACGGCCGGCTCGGAGCTCAGGAAGAATAGTTTGGGCGACCAGACGGTTATAAAGTCCCTCCACAACTTCCTGCTGCAACTGACCATCGAGTAAGGATTGAGCGGCCAAGAGGCCACTGCGCACAGCCGACGAAATCCCCTCTCCGGTGACAGGATCGGCGAAACCTGCCGCGTCTCCAGTCAGGAGAATCCGTTGTTTGGCAAAAGAGCCAGTTCGGGGGCCGAGAGGGATCACGAAACCATGTCGCTCGATCGACAAAGGAGAAGCACAGCCCAGGACAGCGAGATAGCGACCCATCGCCGCACGAAGCTCCTGCTGGTTGGGAGTCATTGACAGGACCCCGATCGACAGATGGTTCCGTTTGGGAAATACCCATCCATAGCCGGCCGGAATGACGTCAAAGTCAAACCTCGCCACCCCTTCGAATTGATGGAAGAGACCAGAGGGCACCGTTACTTCATACTCCAGCGCCGGAACAAGTCGGCGTCCATCTTCCCACTGTACGGATCGTGCAACCTTGCTCAAGGCTCCGTCGGCTGCGATGACAAACCGCGCCCGCATTGTCCCATGGGTGGTTGCCACCGTGATTGAATCCTCGTGACAGAATACCCTCTCGACGCTACATCGGTCGCGCACTGTAGCTCCGTGGGCCTGTGCAGCGGAGAGCAGTGCTTGATCGAACTCAGCTCTCATGGTCATGGATACCAGAGGAGTCGTCCGTTGCGTGACAAACGACAGACCGGAGGAGAAAAAATGAAGTCTCGCTTGATAACATGTTTGCTCGACCGCATGATGGACATTGATCGGCACCCACTGCATGGTGCGGCTAACCAGTCCCCCACCGCAGACCTTGTATCGAGGCAGCGCGGCTTTTTCCAGGACCGTCACCGTCATTCCCGCTTGAGCCAGCTTCCAGGCGGCGCAGGCGCCCGCCGGACCGCTTCCGACCACAACAACATCTTCCATAGGATTCAATATGGTTCCTTGCCTGACAATCCTTCTAGTGGGTCCTGCGAATATTCACGAGTGCTCCTAAGCCTCTACGAGAGAGCGGCGTCCGTCTGAAAAAGAAGACAGAACCCCTATCGCGGGAGGTTGAGCGCCCAGGTAAGCACCTTGTCGGACAGGCGATCGGGCAGGAGTTTCACCATGAGCGCGCGAAGTTTGGCGTCGGTTCCGACCAGATACCGAGTTTTAGGCCTGGCCGCCGTCAGCGCTTTTTCGACGACGCGCGCCACGATGTCGGCGGGAATCGCCCGTTCCGCCGCTCGCTCAACTACAGTTCTGACTCCCGTCACCACTTCTCGATAGAGTTCCCGCAACTCCGGTGTCGTGTTGGCTTCCAGCTCAGCCGCCCATTTCCCGGACTTTTCCCAAATGGGGGTGGCAATGGCGCCCGGCTCGATGATAGAGACCTGAATCCCCCACTGTTGGACTTCCAAACGCAGCGCGTCGGTGATGGCCTCCAACGCAAACTTCGAGGCCGCATAGGGTCCCATGAGCGGCATGGCCCCGCGTCCCGCGATGGACCCCATGTTGATGATCCGTCCCTTGGCCCGTCGGATCAAGGGGAGAAACGTCTGAATCACCGCCACCTGGCCGATAACATTGACCTCCAATTGACGACGCAGATCGGGAATCGGCACCGCTTCCAATGGCCCGGCGACCGCTATGCCGGCATTGTTCACTAGCCCGTAAAGCCCATGACTTCTAACTTGTTCCGAAACAATAACTTGAGCATTTTTGATGGAAGTGTCATCGGTGACATCCAACAAAACCGGAAGCAGGCGACCGCTGCTCCGTGCTTTCAACGATGCAGCATCGAGTTCTTTGCGAACACCGGCAACGACCCAAAAGCCAAGCTGGTCAAGGTGAAGCGCACAGGCTGCTCCGATGCCAGTTGAGGCACCGGTAATGAGTACCGCTTTTTTGTCCAGGCCATTTAGTCGTGGCATGCCGTTTTGCCAACAACAGGAATCATGGCTGAGGCGTCATCCTGAAAGCAATTATAGGCCTCAGCAAACCTTGATATCGTCATTTGCACAGCCAATATCTTCTCCTATAACCGAAGGCCCCAACCTCTTCCTTTGACCCCTCCTACTCCCTCCTACGGAAAGAGAGCCACTGTTACTACCAGACTTCATGATCGCCAACAACGTGGTCACGGCTCCAACCACCATGCCGACCCCCAAAGCGGCTCCTATCGCCATCGTGCTCGCCGCATCCACACATTGCTTCGAGGCCCATGTCTTGGCCTGGTCGGTCCGACCAAGCTGTCGTGGCGACTCACGCACCTGCTTCCTGACATCGCCTCTCATAAGACGTCCAAATCCGACGCCGGCCAGAAGGACGATACTCCCGGCGATGACGCCTCTCAGAAGCGAAACTCTCGGCTCATTGGGATGAGGACGGACAAGGGTTTCTCCGCCAAGCCATTCCGTTTCCTCTCGATTTCGTGATCGAGGCATCCTACCCCTCCTTTTCCAAACAGGCGACGGGACAGTGCAAGAATACTTCCCCGGCTGAGAGCACCTGGCGCTCGCCCTGCGTGATGGTCTTGAGCCGTTCACCGGTAAACACGTTTCGGAACTTCGTGCCTTCACGCCACGCCGGCACGACCACCCAGGTCTCGCCCCAGACGGTCTCTCCCAAAGGGGGTATCCGCGGATCGGCAATCAACCCCGCCAGCAACCGGGGGATGACGGTCAACACGGTCCCTTCCGGATGGAGACGCGCAAAGGCGAAGAGACGATTCG
>JANDJC010000025.1 GCA_024331045.1 Nitrospira sp. | reverse complement strand
GTTTGGTCACGAATCATGCTCCTCGTCAGGGTTGCTGCTGCCTCCCGTAGGAGTCTGGCCCGTGTCGCAGTGCCAGTGTGGCTGATCGTCCTCTCAGACCAGCTACCCGTCGAAGCCTTGGTGAGCCATTACCTCACCAACAAGCTGATAGGACATGAGCCCATCCAAGAGCGCGCTATCCACGATAGCGCTTTCTTTCCCGAACCGCAGTCCGGGAATCGTATGCGGTATTAGCCAACCTTTCGGCTGGTTATTCCCCACTCTAGGGTAGGTTACCCATGTATTCCTCACCCGTTCGCCGCTTTACAAGCGTCTTGCGACGCCTTCTCGCTCGACTTGCATGTATTAGGCGCGCCGCCAGCGTTCGTTCTGAGCCAGGATCAAACTCTCAAAAAAGGTGTCTTGGAATTGGACCAAGGGCCACCACTTCAATACACCTTACACCTTGCTCAACGTCCTCTATTCAGTTGTCAAAGAACAGCCGCGTTCTGCACGCGAGCGGTGTACTCTACATCACCAACCGCCTCATGTCAAGGGGCACGCTCGACATTAATTCGCGCGTGTAGTTTCCCTCTCCTGAGACTGAATTCCGCGCCTTGACTGATCGCCAGGCGCGACCAACCGGCAGGAACGCGACAACTAAAACTGGAAGCGGGCTTGAAAATAACAAGCGGACCGCTAAGAGTCAAGAGCGATGAGAATCCTTCATCTGCTACCTTGAGGAGGCAGTAATTTGCAACTGTCACCCACCGCATGCGATAAAAATCGCATTGCCCGATCAAATCTTCAAATCTTTTTCCCTCATCGTCGAAAAAGCGCCGTAGAGTGGCGTGGCGGTCTCGAGAAGTCGAGGAGTGCTCCTGAGGTCAGTCCATCAACAGTCAGGCCGACGCTATGCCACGCTCCATCGGGGACAACAGACTGCAGCAAGAATGGGAAACGCTCGCGTGGGATGCGACAACCTCTTCAGACAGTGACGCTCGGATCAACAAGACCAAGGCCCGCACCATTGCTTACGACCGCAGGATCCAGCCATCCTGCTTGTCCGAACATGAGCACAGGCATACAAATGTCATGTGCAAGCAAATACGTGCCCAACGCGCCTTCCTGAGCAACGAGGAGATCTCGGCAGCTGCCGGCTACGCTCAAGGCCGCCCGCGTCAAGATGCTTGTCTCCCCTACGTGTGCGCCGATAATAATGGGAATGCCGACTTCTCGGGCCCGTCGGGCAACGGCTAACGAACGAAGGATGCCGCCCATTTTTGACACACGGATGTTAATGATCCAACTCGACGGAGGATCATTCTGAATCACCGCGAACTGATCCAGCCTCACGAAGCTTTCATCCAGAACAATAGGAACACCCATTTCCTTCGCCAACCGTCGACAGCCCGTATAATCTCCGACCGTGAGCGGCTCTTCAACGGCAGCAATCGGACCAGGAAGTTTCTTTAGGTACGCCAACGCCCTTTCAGTCTCGTCCCACAAATTGTTCGCGTCGAGTCTCACGTGCAGCGTTCGATCGGTGGATACGTGCAATCGGTTCAGTTTGTCGATATCCTCCTGCAAACGACCGGTCACCTTCAGTTTGAAATCAGTAAACCCCAAGGTTCGATACCGCTGAAGCTGCGTTTCAAACGAGCGAAGGTCCTCCGTCCCCAGCACGGCTGAATACCGAAACCGACCGCTGAGGGGAGGAAGACCGAGCAAAGTTTCGATCGGCACGCCCGTCTCTTTCCCAAACAAGTCAAGACAGGCTGTTTCAACGGCGCACCAAGCCGCTGGATTTTGATCAATAAGAGACGCATGTTCAGTTTCCCACTGCCTCAAATCCTGCAGTGACTGAAACGTCCTCCACTCTTCCCGATGGACTTCAATGAAACGGTGGACCGAGCCGACCGTTTCACCCGTCACATAGAGCCTGGGGCACCCCTCTCCTATTCCTTTTACATCGCTGTCGTTGGTGACAGTCACCAGCACACTCCCCGTCTTGGTCCGAGAGGCCGACGCATGAACGAAGGCCTGTTTGAAAGGGATCTCCAGCGATTGCACATGAATGTTCTTGATCGACATGCGCCATCTATCGCAGGTATTGGAAAAAATCAAATGAACAGTCGTGCCGGTATTGAAGCCGCATCAGCTTAAACTGGGCGTCCCGCTGTCCTTTGGCCACACTATGGCAACGATAAGCCTCCGCTGTGCCGGCCCGTAGCAGCGCGACCCGAAGCGCCCGGAGGCGGCCGCTCTCTCGTTTGGCACGGTATTCCACATTCAGACGCGCCAACTGTTCATCAACTTCGTGGCTAAACGAATGGGGGACCGCCGGTTGTTCAAGATAGAGCGTGTAAGCCGCCTCATGAACATCGGCCACCATCACGTAGAACTCACAGACGATGTCCCTCGCCCTTAACACCGTTTCGATGGCTTCCACCACTTGATGCTCATACAGTTTTTCTCCCGTAATACTCGTCACCCCTTTGCCTTTTTGGACGAACCGAATAGTGGGAACCCGGTTGAACCAACCAGTCACCTCGACAATATCATTCATGGCATAGCGATACAGGCCGCTCCGTGTGGTGACCAGAACTTGATACTTCTTTCCCTGTTGCAGCTCTCCGAGCAAAACCGGTTTTACCTTTTCAATATCGCTATCGTTCACTTCGATAAACTCGAAAAAATGCTCTTGAAAAGTTGGAATGCACCGGTTCTCATACGCATCGACGTTAAGACTTCCCAAACACTCACTGGAGAGATACCCCATCTCGATCACGGCCGTTTCGCCGGAGAGAAGCGAGCGCAGCTTGGGAATCAACACCGCACAATTCCCCCCTGTCCATGTAATGACCGCCCGCAGTTTCGGCCAGAGCGACACGAGAGACAGGGTCGGGGCATCATCAAGCAACGTTCGAAGATAGGCGAGGCGATCTGCCCGGCAGAGAACCGGCTCCGTCCATACAGCGTCTTGCGAAAAGATCGGATGTCGTGGCCCGACCGTCAGAGCTTCCAGCAAGTATGAGAAGTTGGATCGGATAATCTCCAACAACCTGAGGATGGTTGACGGATTAGGCGTCGCGAGGACCGACAACGAGTGAGCTGCCAACGCACAAGCCGCTATTCTCATGTACTTCAGCCGAACATCTACGACGTGGAGAATGCCCCTTGGTATAATACTTTTTTCCAGAACCACCGACGGTAACTTTTCATTCATCAATCCTGACATAGAGCCGTACGGCGTGCCTCCCGGCATGTGTCCTTCCACCGACTGACCTGCAATGACCAACACCTGTCCGTCGTATATCCTGGGAACACAGGACCATTGTGAATAGGAAAACAGCCGCTGATACCGACCAATCCACTCAATCGCCGAGTGAATTAAGGGGACATATTTGGGTTTCCCGGTGGTCCCGCTGGTTTGCACGTAGTGGACCGGCCGTTCGGCGTTCAGAAGAGGTTCCCCGCTCACCTCCTGAGTCTCAATGTCCCGGCGAAGGTTCTCATACTCAAGGACCGGGACCGCCCGAACAAAGTCTTGATAGGATCGGATCGACGCAAACCCGTGCCGTTGCCCAAACTGGGTATGACGTTGCATCGAGAGGATAGTCGACAAAAGTTGGTGTTGAACGGTTTCCGGTCGCTCCGTCATGGTCATTAGCGGCAGCCAGTCTCGATCGCGAATGAGATTCATGGTCGCTTCGATCGGGGAATGACCGACATGCTCGACCATATGCATCACCTCGCTGCCTGATCCAAGCCGGAATGAAACGGCGCGACCATCTGTTGCAGGACACCACTTGGATATTGGCGGTTGATAAGCCCCAACGTCTCAACCTCTCGATCGGCCGGCAGGTAGCGAGTCCCGAAAAGCCAATCCCAAATAATGAGATGATTCCCGTAATTGGTATTGGACTCCCGCGACCACATCGAGTGGTGCCACCGATGCAGCTCGGGACCGCTTATCAGATAATTCAGCCAGCCTAACTTCACATCGACGTTGGAGTGTTGAAAGAACCCGTTCACCGCATAGAACACGAAATAGAGGCTGAGCACGGCCGGAGGAACCCCTATGATGATGAACGGAAGGGAATCCAGCAAAAATTGCAACCCCTTGTCGACTGGATGGAAGCGCCCGACGTTCAACGTATAGAGCCGGTGCGGCGAATGATGCACCGCATGGAAGCGCCACAATGGCCCCCACTCATGGCTGAGTCGGTGTAACCAATACCGTGTGCTATCGACCATGAGTGCCATCATGATGGCTTGCAGGAGAACAGGCCATTCACTGGGCCACCATCGAGCCACAGACCAATCACGACCGTTCCACACATCAAATACGAGATAGACGACCCCCATGGCGAGGAGTTTCGGCCACAGAACGTGCACGAAAGCGAGAAACACCGAGTCTTCTATCACTTCTTTCGTCGACGGCTTCCATGAAGCCCGATATGGCATCTGCAACTCAAGCCAGATGATCAGCAACGAACCGATCGTGACCGGCAGATAGGTTGAGAGAAGCACTCCTGTTCCTGCTTCCATGAGACTTACGTTACCCCACACACTACCGAGCATGATCACAGGGTAGGCCCCATATTGAACGATCCATTTCATTCCGCTTTCCCTTGACTTCGTGGATGAATGGCACCGGCGGCCTTGTAGTGAAACCATCCGTAGACGATCACAAAGCCGCCAAGGACGAAGTGAAACAGGGTGGGCAGTCGAGCGCTGAACCACTTGTGATCCGTCGCCACGGTCATCCCCATGATCAGCCGAAACCACATCAGGCTGAAATAAAGTGCACCCAAGCAGAGAAGAGCCTTGCCCGTCGCCATGGTTGGCACAATCAAACCGGCATGCAATCGTCACACCGCACGGCCGCAGACCATGATGACAAGAACTTGGCACAGGACTAGCCGCCAATATGGCAGCCCCCCGCCCACCCATGCCTCAAACGGTGGAAGCCATGCCACGGGCGACATGGGCTGAAGCATCTGGGCCGCCACGCGCAGGCAAAACACCGACAATAGGAGACTCAGCACCACGACGTATCTCCGTCGAATGGATGGCAAGACCGAGCCCTCAGCAACCATCGTGATCAGCCCTAATTTAGGGGGGAATTGGAGAAAATCCTAAGTGTTTATTATATATCAACCCTCCGCATTGACACTCAGGTACAGTCGGAGAAAATTGGAAGAACGGATTTTGCCGATGTCAAGGCGAGGGCGCCGGACATCGGAGAGCGCAGTAATCTTCGGTCGCCGGTATCATAGGAAATCATCCGCCAAGGGGTCAAGATTGGCGTATCCGCCCCAGACACAGTATCCGATGGGCGATACGTGTCGGATGATTCTCCTGCGGGAGGAGTGCCGACGGTTTGTGCACTGACATGGCCTTGAGACTCTTGCATGCGCCAAGATGCCGGTCCGCCCTTTATAAGCAAGGACCACCTTTCAATTGCAGGTCCGCTTCCGTGTATACTGAACACCATGGCGAATGGTTTCCGACAAGATCCCTGGCCCTGGCTATGGCGACGGTCTTTTTTGAAGGTTATGGGCCTTGGTGCCATCGCCGGCTTCACCGGCGGCTGTGAGGCAGTCGGCAACATCTTCGGGCGGATGTTCGCCGTCCCCCCGCGCGAGACCACATACTTTACGCCAAATGCCAAATTTTATGTGGTGAACTATGCGGACTCAGCCGTGTCACTTTCACGCGAGGTCAACATCGAACAATGGCGGCTCTACATCAAAGGAGAGGTCAAAACCCCGATGTCCCTCGGCTGGCGCGACATCCTCAACCGCGATTCCTACGACCAAGTGTCCACGCTGATGTGCATCGACACTTTACCGGGAGGAGACAGTCTCGGCAACGCAGTGTGGCGTGGCATCTCACTCAAACAGTTGCTCAAGGACGCGGGGGCGGACGAAGAGACAGCACGCGACGTGGTTTTTCGCGGCATCGACGGCTACGACGACAGCATTCCCTTCGAGCGCGCAATGCAAGACGACGTCATGCTGGCTTACCTGATGAACGGTGAAAAACTGCCCAAAGAACATGGTTTCCCGCTGCGCCTGATCGTACCGGGTCTCTATGGGATCAAGAACGTCAAGTGGCTTGTCGAGATCGAGGTGTACCCAGGGGATTACAAAGGCTATTGGCAGCGCAAGGGCTGGACTGATGATGGGACTATTAAGATTTTCTCGCGGATCGATTCGCCGGGACATTATCAGTCGCTTCGCGGGCCAGAACACCAGTTCCGAGGCATTGCATTCGGCGGCCCCCATTCCATCAGCAAAGTCGAGCTGAGCTTCGACAATGGCAAGACATGGCAAGAGTGTCAGATTGAACCGCCCATGTCGCCCTATTCATGGGTCATTTGGAACTATACCTGGAAGCCGCCGAAACCAGGCAAGTATCAAACGGTCGTCCGAGCTTGGGATACCAAAGGACAGCTACAAATCGCGGAAATTGTCCGCCCTCAACCGGCTGGCGCCAGCGGTTACCATACAATCATCACAGATGTCGTCGACATCAAGCCACCAGGAGCGTAATCAGCTTTCCTTAATGACAGAACGGTTGATAACCAAGATCCATTCCAAGTTTTACGAAAGTTGACTATCAGGCCCCGATGGGCCTCTCGTCGAATCCCCCTCATCCATGGTCTGGTACGATTCCTTAGGCCAGACCGTCGCCACAGGCTCAGCCGATCTCCTTCGACGACGGGTTTCTTCTAACATCCCCGTCCATACCACCAGTTCTGCAAGCCGGACGCCACTCACCCTTCATTTTTCCTCCATCACACCACGGCTGTCCCAGATTGCCGAACTCTCACGGAAGGAGACCTGATCTACGGTGGGGTGAGGCAGGTGAGGAGGGGTTTTCAAGATCGGGCCTCGGTCTGCTGTCCACGATCAAGCGACGGCCAGAATGGCTAGAGGGCTGTCTTGAGGATCGGGGGCGTGGTGAATGGTTTGTCGAGCCAGGCCATCAGATCACGAGAGATGATGAGATTCATGCGCAAGAGCGCGACGAGATTGGCCCGGCTCCCGCCGAAACGGGGGGACCATTGGAGATAGGGCAAGAGCAGCAGCGCGATCCCTACTGTCCCCCCTCCGGGTCTTCCCCGCATTCGCGGGGGGCCGACGAAGACCTGGTGCTTCAGATTCTGCTTACTCTTCAGATTCTGTTTGAGCGCCTTGCAGAACAACTCCATCGGCCGGCGGTCCTTCTCGCTCGAGTGAGCGCGGCGATGGTGCTGGCGCCGAGAGCGTGATGATTGGTGATGAAGACGAGAAGGCCACCTGTGTCCCCGCGGACGGCCTCGATGTGGCGCGGAAGATGCGGGCATTTCTCCTGGGCCCCGTGCCAGTCAGACGGAGGGGCTGCTCCTTGAGAAGGCCCCGGTTCCGCGGCCCCCCGTCGTCCTCGCCCGCCTCGAACCAGGCGTTGTCCGCACGTGACGCAATAGACGCCGACCTCTGTCCATTTGGCCCACAGCCGGGCATCGTGGTAGCCCCGGTCATCACCGACGAAGGGGGCGGCCGCGCAGGGCATGTGCTGAGCAGCTTTAACGTCGGCCCCCGTGCCAGCGGTGCTGGATGCCGCAGCACGGCAGATAGCCGTCGGGAGCGAGCACCAGATGCCGTTTGACCGCACCCTGGGGACGGCGGAATTTGCCCCCGTCGGACCGCGCTAGGCCCAGGTCGATCCCGGTCGAATCGAGACGGACCCGCTTGTGCTTGAAGGCAAACCTCTTCTTGCCCCCTGCGTGGGCGGCGACGGCCTCGAACCGACCAGCCCTTCTCGAACAGCTCTCACCGACGATGCCAGGGGCGTAGGCGCGCGACGAGCGGGCTGGCGCTTCGATGCCCCGATGGGTCAGCTTATCCTCGCAGCCCCTCAGCCCGCCTTCGATCTCGCGCACCCGATGGGCGCGCCCCCGTGGGCAGAACAGCATGGCCACGAACCGACGCCAACTCGCCAGCCCCTTGCTACGGTCTTCCGCTCCCGTCACCTTGACCATGCGCTCGAAGGCGGTGCGCGGAATCAGCGGGAGTATTGGGCGGAACAGGCGGCATGCTGCTTTCATGTTGGGTCGCCTTCGGCCAGATGCAGAGGACGATTCCCCCATCCCCTCCCCCGCCAGACGATCCAACGTCATCTGCTGTTTTGGACAAGAGTGCCATCACCCATTAAGTTCTCGCTCATAGAAGCGGGCGGATTCTTCAGCTTAATCTTGCGGTACACGATCAGCGGAGCCGTGCAGCCGCCACTCACCGTGCCGCCTTCCCCTATGGCACACTGGCGGTCAATGTGCGCAAATGTGAGCAGCTGCGTTCTCATCGGGTCTTTCTGCGAGCTTTCGGAAGACCGTGGGCTTTTCTCCCCCATACAAGAGTGTTCCTGATTATGGGCATTCTCATGGGTATGCTCATGGGTATGCTAAGGAGGGTTTACCACCTGTTTGACGTTCGGCAATGAAACGATGAACCTCTTGCGCGATGGCAAAGGGATCTGGCTCTGCTCAACATGAACGGGAAGTGGTGATGCGCCTTGAAGGAGTCTGGCTAGGCTCTGTTCCGGTCCATCAGACAGATTTCAGACAGATTTTCCGATTTGAAGGGAACCAGGTTTGAAGGTCATCAGGCCTCCCCCACACGGCATGCTGTTGTGCACCTTCGATTGGCGAGATCGATCGTCACAACAAGCAACCGCTCTATGATGCTCCATGAGACGCTCTATGAATGGATCATCGAATGGATCACCGCCAAGTCCGAGCAGGGGGACGGGAGATCGCAGGAGCGACCGTAGGGGGAAGTTACGAGGATTCGGAGACTACACCGTCACACCTTCAAAATCGAGCGGCTGTCGGAAGACCGGCCGGTTATCATCGAATTGGTAGACATGGCCGACAAGATTGATTTGTTCCTCTCGTATCTCGTCTATGGAACACCCATCCAGTGTGGACTCCTGGCCACCACCGAACCGGTCCAGACGTGATGGTACCGAGGCGGCACAACCGCGACCACCACCTCACTCCTTCACTACTTCTCGGAGGGAGCAGAGGCGCCAACAAGAAGGAGGGAGTATCTTAATTTATCTTCGCAGGGCCTGATACCAGCCGTCCACACTCAAGAGCCGAATCGGCCAGTCGAAGAGCTCACTGAGGCGCTTGTCGGTGAGCAGCTCACCTTTTGGCCCGTCTGCCACGATCGATCCCCCTTTAAGCAGGACAACCCGATCAATCTCTGGGGGTATCTCATGGATGTGGTGGGTCACGAGCAACACGGTCTTGCCCTGGCACATCTGCGCCCGCAAAAGATCCAGATATTGGAAACAGGCTTTCAGATCAAGGCCGCTCGTCGGCTCATCAAACACCAACACGGGTGGATCATGCACCAGAGCTCGGCCCAGCAGCAATCTCCGTTGCTCGCCAGCCGAGAGGTGGCCAAATTGCCGCTCTCCCAGCGACGCAATTTCCAACTCCGCCATCACCTCCCTCGCCCGCCCGACCTGCTCCTCGCTGAATTGCTGGTGATGATACGTGTCGTTGCTGGCATAGAATCCGGACAGGACTACATCCAGCCCCTTGGCGCCAACCAGATAGTCCCGCTGCAACTCATACGAGACCATGCCCAGCCGCTTTCGTACGTCCCATACATTGGGGTGCTCTTCGCCAAACAGACGAATCGACGTCTCCGCCAACGGCATAGGATGGACCTCACCGGCTAACAGTTTGAGCAGGGTGGACTTACCTGACCCATTGGGGCCTAACACCACGGCATGTTCTCCTTCCCGCAGCGTGAAGGATAGATTAGAAAAAACGAGGGTGTCGCAACGATAGACCCGCGCATGGCGAATATCCAGAATGGGCCTGAACGTTGGACTCGCACCAACGTCCTGGCGTTTGACCAACGGAGGAGGCACATTGGCGACCGGTTTCCCAGCCTGTCTCGCCCATTCAAGACCGGCGCGGGCCAGGGCATCGGCCCGTTCATTGTCTGGATGGCCGTCATGTCCCTTAACCCACCGCCACTCAACCACACGCCCCGACACCAACGAGTCCAACCGCCGCCACAGGTCTTCATTTTTGACCGGCTTATTATCAGCCGTTTTCCACCGCCGTCGTTTCCACTCGTGAATCCACTCACTGATCCCCTTTTGCACATAGCGAGAATCAGTGTACACCCGTAGGCTCGCCTTCTCAGGTACTACCTGTAATGCCTCGATCACCGCGAGCAGCTCCATGCGATTGTTGGTTGTGGACGGTTCTCCACCGTTGAGCTCTCTGTGTGTCTTGCCATCGCGGACAACCACCCCCCAGCCGCCAGGACCAGGGTTCCCGCTACAGGCGCCATCGGTATAGATTTCGATCATGTCGCGATTCGGAATGGCTGTGCACGCCGAGTTATCCATGGCCGGGCCATTCGGAACCAGAGTGGGCTACACCACTCCTTCCACATCTTCAGCCTTTTTGAAATCGTAGCCGCAACTGATGGTCCCTTGTCATCCCTCCTCACTCAATCCACCCCTCCTGTCATGCCCGACAAACCCTTGAAGAGGATGTGTTGGCAAAACTGCCATTCCTGCAATCACCGTCAGCACCACGACACTGACGATCACAGCGGCAACGAAGTATGAGTCTTGCGCTCGACTAACCACGCCATAGGAACGCCCAAACAGTCCTGAACTGGTGCCGGAGATTAGTCCAGCAGATTAGTCCAGTGGACAAAAGCACGGGGTAATACCACCGTTCCTGAGAATCGCGCCGAAAGAGGCCGACGACAGGATATAGCTCCCTCATTTTCGAGGCAATTTTCCTCCTCGGCAGGGCTAGGAACACGAGCGGCGCCGAGAGTAAGGCCAGACGTGATGCCACAACCCTGGCGCCCAGAAAATAAATGGCGTCAGAAAACCAATGGTCAGTATTCTGAGCCAGCGCGTCCAATGCACATCCTTCGCCACACTGCCCACCAGCCCTCTTCCAGCCAACAGGCTGGCAAGACCGGCTCATTACCGGACCACAGGGCCAGAGCAGCCATACCACAGAGGACAAACACCACCCCTTTGGTCCGAATTGCAGCCATCCGGTGGCTATAGCAATGCGCTAGCCGTGCAGTCGCACGGGAGAGCACAGCTAAGAACGTTCCACCACAACTATGAACATCGCCGTGCGGTCTTTGCGGTCTTATCGAGGCCGGTCTCCAACATAACGGCCATAACGGCATAGACACCGTCATCGATGTTGTCGACAGGCAATCCGAGTAGCCAGCTTGCATTCGTATCCCAGCCCAACACAAGATAGGCCAACCCGCACATCTGAGAAATGGCGCAAAGAATCCCACGCCCCCACCCCTGCCACCTCTTTGAGCTATGTGCGCATCACTTGCGGTCAAGTTCAACGCCAGCAAGAAACGTGAGAAGGACCGCGCTAACCGGATCCAGAAACCGAAGCTCCTCGTTGTTCGAGGCCAGTAAATCGGTACATCCGCCCTGCCCAGAAGGGTCGATACCGTCACTCCAACGCAACGTTCAACAAAGGCAAGGGAGATGCAGACCGCCTGGACAAAGTCGTGCAAGCCAAGAGGAGCCAAAACACGGCAACGCTAAGGGCATGTTTCATAGGACATGTTTCATAGGAATAGAACCCTGAGAAATTTTGTCATCAGCCGTCGTTCCATCATCCACGGGGAACAGCTGGCCTCAAGTAGGAGTCATCAGCTCCGACTGTAGCGGTTCTCCGGAAGACTCCTCCCCTCTTCTGATCGTAGACGCTTCGCATCGCAAGTAGCACGTGGACAAGCATTGCGTAGCGTGGGGCATCCCGTTGACATTTGCATGGAGCAATCGTACCACCAACTCACACGAGGTTCCGGCACCGACCAACTAGTCGTTTGACCGTTTGATTACTCCGGAGAGTTTTGGAGTCTCGGTTCTTACCTCCGCATTTTGCGCCCGGTGCAGCAGCGCGTGATCGATCAACACCAACGCCATCATGGCCTCGGCGATCGGGGTCGCACGGATGCCGACGCAAGGGTCATGGCGGCCCTTGGTTTCAACCATCACGGGCTTGCCTTGTTTATCGATCGAGCGCCGGGGAATCCGAATACTCGACGTCGGCTTGAGTCCAATGGTGACGATGATATCCTGCCCGGTCGAGATGCCTCCCAGGATCCCGCCAGCATGGTTGGTGACAAACCCCTCCGGCGTGAGTTCATCGCCATGTTCGGATCCACGCTGGGTCACCGAGGCAAAGCCGGCTCCGATTTCAACCGCCTTGACCGCGTTGATGCTCATCATGGCCGAGGCTAAGTCAGCATCCAGTTTCGCATAGACCGGCGCCCCCCATCCCACCGGCACCTGTTCTGCCACCACCCTGATCTTCGCACCAACCGAATCGCCCCCTTTCCGCAATTCGTCCATGAAGGATTCAAGTGTGCCGACAATTTCTTCATTGGCTACGAAGAAAGGATTGTTCGAGACCGCATCCCAGCTCTGAAAGGGAATTTCGATGGGGCCGAGTTGGGTCAGATGGCCACGAATGACGACCCCGTATGTCCTTGCTAGCCATTTTTTGGCGATCGCTCCCGCCGCAACTCGGACGGCAGTTTCCCGAGCGGAAGCCCGTCCCCCTCCCCGGTGATCCCGAATGCCGTACTTCTGCCAGTAGGTATAGTCGGCATGGCCAGGCCGAAAGGTATCGACCAGTTCATCATAGTCGCGGCTCCGCTGGTCTTCGTTTCTGATCAGGAGTGCGATCGGCGCGCCGGTCGTCTTATTCTCGAACAGACCGGACAGGATCTCCACGGTGTCCGACTCTCGGCGTTGTGTAACATGGCGAGAGGTCCCCGGTTTCCGCCGATCCAGCTCTCGTTGAATATCGGCAGCAGACAAGGGCAACCCCGGCGGGCAGCCATCCACCACACAACCGATCGCCGGCCCATGGCTTTCGCCGAACGAGGTGACCGTAAAGAGCCTGCCGAACGTGTTGCCGGCCATGACGATCACTCAACCAGATCGAGCTTGATACGCAACTCCCTCAGTTGCTCAGGGCTCACGGCGGACGGTGCGTCGGTCAACGGACATTGCGCGCGCTGCGTTTTGGGAAAGGCGATCACGTCGCGAATCGACTCGGCGTCGCCCAGCAACATGACCAACCGATCAAGACCGAACGCAATCCCGCCGTGAGGCGGCGCGCCGAAATCCAGCGCCTCCAGCAGGAACCCAAACTTGGCCTGCGCCTGGTCTTTATCGATGCCAAGGAGGTCCAGAATCTTCCGTTGAATTTCGCTCCGATGATTCCGGATGCTGCCGCCGCCGATTTCATGGCCGTTGAGCACCATGTCATAGGCCTTCGCCCGGACTTTCAATGGATCGGAATCCAGCAAGGCCAGATCTTCATCCATCGGCGCGGCAAAGGGGTTGTGCATGAATACGTACCGTTTTTCTTCCGGCGACCAGTCGAGCAGAGGAAACTCCGTAACCCACAGGGGCTTCCAAGCAGTCTTGTCAATGAACTGCAATTCTTCTCCCAGCAACAGCCTGAGCCGGCCCAACACCTCGTGCACAACAGCCGGCTGATCCGCGCCAAAGAGGACGAGATCTCCAGGTTGGGCTTCCGGCAGCGCGTTTCTGAACGCCGAGGCGTCGAGAAACTTAGCAATGACCGATTCCAGCTGGCCATCTGCCGTTACCTTCAACCATGCCAATCCCTTGGCGCCGAAACTCTTGGCTGTTTCACCCAGGGCGTCGATCCTGGTACGAGACAGGGTCGCACCACCCTTAACCACCAGCGCCTTCACAATGCCCCCCTTGGCCACAGCCTCCCGAAATACCTTGAATTGGCTGTGGCCGCCAAACTCCGTCAGGTCGTAGAGCGGCATGTCGAACCGCAAATCCGGCTTGTCCGACCCGTATCGTCCCATCGCCTCAGCATAGGTCAGGCGTGGAAAGGGTGTCGGCAATTCCACGCCGCCCGCGTCGCGGAACATCGTGACAATCATCCGCTCCATCAGGTCCATCACCTGTTCGCGGTCAACAAAGGACATTTCGAGATCGATCTGGGTAAACTCCGGCTGCCGATCATTCCGCAGATCTTCATCACGAAAGCAGCGGGCGATTTGATAGTACCGGTCGATGCCGCCCACCATCAGAATTTGTTTGAATAGCTGCGGCGACTGGGGTAAGGCAAAAAACTGGCCCGGATTGACTCGACTCGGTACCAGATAGTCCCGCGCCCCTTCCGGCGTACTCTTGGTCAAAATCGGCGTTTCAATTTCCAGAAATCCCTGGGCATTTAAAAATCCCCTGGCCGCTTGGGCCATGGCATGCCGGAGAGCCAGCAACCGCTGCATCTTGGGACGTCGGAGATCAAGGTAACGATACTTCAGACGCACCGCCTCGGTAATCTCGGCGTCGTCTTCAATGAGAAACGGCGGGGTTTTAGCCTCGTTGAAGATGTCCACCCGCTCTGCAAATACCTCGATGTCGCCGGTCGCTAGCTGCGGGTTGCGCGACTCCTCCGGCCTAGCCATCACTTGCCCAGAGACGGACACAACATACTCATTGCGCAACTGGTGGGCCGTCTTGTGGGCCTCAGCGTTGTACTCGGCGTTGAAGACGACCTGCGTGATGCCAGTTCGATCCCGGAGGTCGACGAAAATCACGGCACCATGATCCCGCCTCCGTTGAATCCATCCGTTCAACACCACCGACTGCCCGACTTGTTGGGCGGTTAACTCCCCGCACCTATGAGTTCGCCATTTCATCATGAGACCACTTTCTCTCGTTGTGGACGCTGGCGTATTCCTTTGACAGCTCCCCTTGTGCGAGCCATTTCTGTTGCTTCCGATTCGACCGCCCGGATTCGCTTGCGCACCAACTCCCGCAAGGCATTGGTCTCTCGATCGGTCAAGAACCGGAACGATCCCACCTCCAGCTTTCCCAGCGACAACGGGCCCATCCGTATCCGTTTCAAACGAATCACTGGATGTCCGACCGCCAGCAACATCCGTTTCACTTGGTGCTTGCGTCCTTCCCGAATCGTCACTTCCAGCCAGGAATTCTGCTCGGCCTTGCCGACTTTTTTGACTTGCGCCGGCGCCGTTATCCCATCGTCAAGTCGCACCCCGTGCTCCAGAAGGTGAATGTCTTCGTCAGTCAGCACCCCCTTTACTTTAACCAGGTAGGTCTTGGCAACGCCATAACGGGGGTGCAGCAGGGTCTGGGCCAACTTCCCGTCGTTGGTCAGCAACATGAGACCTTCACTATCAAAATCGAGGCGACCTACGGGAAACACGCGGATCGACACACCCCGAATCAAGTCCTTGACGGTCGGCCTTCCGCCAGGATCGTCCATGGTGGACATGACGTGTTTGGGCTTGTTCAACATCAGGTACACAAAGGGCTGGGTAGCGCGCAGGTGTTTCCCATCAACTTTGACATGGTCCCTTGTAGGATCGACTGTCGTGCCTAACTCCGTCACGACCCGTCCATTGACGGTCACCCGTCCCGAGACGATGAGTTGTTCCGCCTTCCGCCGAGAGGCAAGCCCCGTTGCCGCGATAAGCTTGTGAAGGCGAACTGCTCTCCCGTCCATCGCCACACCTTGCGCCACACCTTGCTTCAAGCTCAGCGATCTGCTCTCGTGTTTCGCGCCCCGAGGCGGAGCATCTAGCTCTACTCCCATTCGATCGTCGAAGGCGGCTTGGAGCTGATGTCGTACACCACTCGATTGACACCCCGCACTTCGTTAATGATGCGGCTCGACAGACGGCTCAGGACGTCATCGGGAATCCTAGCCCAATCGGCGGTCATCCCATCAACGCTGGTGACGGCTCGAATCGCGATCACATAGTCATAGGTCCGGCGATCGCCCATAACCCCCACCGTCCGGATCGGCAGCAACACGGCAAAGGCCTGCCAGATTTCGCGATATAGTCCCGCCACTCGTATTTCTTGATCGACGATGGAATCGGCAGCTCTAAGAATTGCCAGCCGTTCGGGGGTCACGGCACCCAGAATCCGGATCGCAAGGCCAGGACCGGGAAACGGCTGACGCCACACAATCTCATCCGGCAATCCCAATTCTTTGCCCAACACCCGCACCTCATCCTTGAACAGCTCCCGCAACGGCTCAATGATCTTGAGCCTCATCCGAGCCGGGAGCCCGCCGACATTATGGTGGGTTTTGATCGTCGCCGACGGTCCCTTGAAACTCACGCTCTCGATCACATCAGGATAGAGCGTGCCCTGGACCAACCATTTCACTCCGTCGAGCTTCTGCGCCGCCTCCTCGAACTGTTTAATGAACTGTCGGCCGATGACCTTGCGCTTGCGCTCAGGGTCCGTCACATTCCTGAGGGAGGCCAAAAACTGCTCCGTGCCATCAATAACTCGCAGGTTGAGATGTAGATGGGAGGCAAACGTTTTCTCGACCTCCGCCCGTTCTCCATTCCGCAACACACCGTTATCGACAAACAGACAGGTGAGTTGGTCCCCCACCGCCTGATGGGTGAGTACCGCCGCAACCGAGGAGTCAACCCCCCCACTCAACGCACAGATGACGCGGTCCTTGCCAACTTGGTCACGAATCTGTGCGACGGCGGACTTGATATAGGACTGCATCGTCCAGGTGGGTTGACATCCGCAGATCCCAAAAATGAAATTACGGAGAATTGCCGTTCCTTCTGGCGTGTGCGCCACTTCGGGATGAAATTGCAGACAATAGATGCGGCGCCTTGGATCCTCCTGTTTCATCGCCGCGATCGGCGAATTGTCCGTGTGAGCAATCGCGCGAAACCCCTGAGGCAATCGTTCGATTCGGTCACCGTGCGACATCCATACGATGGTTCGGCCGTCCCTGCCGATCCCCTTGAACAAGTCGCTCGCATCATCGATCATCAACTCGGCTCGCCCGTACTCCCGGCGATCGGACTTGGCCACCTCTCCCCCAGATAAATGGGTGATCACTTGCATCCCGTAACAAATGCCCAGGATCGGGATACCCTGATCAAGCAGAGCCTGATCAATGGTGGGAGCGTTGGGTTCATAGACGCTAGCGGGGCCGCCGGATAATACCAAGCCTTTCGGCCGATGGGCCAAGATCGTGGCCAAGGAAACCGTGCAGGGGAAAATCTGCGAATAGACGTTTGCTTCGCGGATCCGGCGAGCGATCAGTTGCGTATATTGCGAACCAAAGTCGAGAACCAGGATTCTATCGTGCCAGAGTTCCATCGGTATTGTTCGTGGAGGAGGCCGCGTCGTTTCATGAAGCGTCGCGGCTCGGGCAACAGCGACCGACCTGCCCAGCAGACGAGTCTGGGAAGCAAGACGGGGTTACTCCCAATCCATCCGGTAATTGGGCGCCTCTTTGGTAATGATCACGTCGTGCACGTGGCTTTCACGGAGACCAGCGACCGTTTGGCGAATGAAGGTGGCACGTTCCTGCAAGTCCGCGATGGTCCGACACCCGCAATAGCCCATCCCTGACTTGAGTCCGCCGACCAATTGATATACCACGGCGGCCAGCGGACCTTTGTAAGGAACGCGCCCTTCGATTCCCTCGGGCACCAGTTTCTGCGTCGGGCGACCACCCTGCCCATAACGATCTCCCCCGCCCCGCTCCATGGCTCCAATTGAGCCCATGCCCCGGTACACTTTGTATGTCCTGGCCTGATAGAGCACGACTTCCCCAGGAGATTCTTCGGTTCCTGCAAACAACCCTCCTAACATGACCGATGAGGCCCCAGCCGCCAGCGCCTTGGTAATATCACCGGAAAACTTGATGCCGCCGTCGGCGATGACGGGTACCCCGGTCCCCCGCAACGCTTTCGCACAGTCTGCGATGGCGGTCAACTGCGGCATGCCAGCACCGGAGACGATGCGCGTCGTGCAGATGGAACCGGGACCGACCCCCACCTTCACCGCATCGACACCGGCCTTGAGAAGATCCTTGGCCGCCTCAGCCGTTCCGATATTGCCAGCGACAAGCTCGAGCGTCGGATGTAGCTTTTTGATCATCTTCACAGTGTCCAGAACTGCTTGCGAGTGGCCATGAGCCGTATCGATCACGATGAGGTCCACCCCCGCCTTTTTGAGCAAGGCCACACGCTCCTCGGCATCGGCCCCCACGCCAACCGCCGCGCCGACACGCAACCGGCCGTGCTCGTCCTTGCAGGCGTTTGGATACTTGATGCGTTTTTCAATGTCCTTGATCGTAATCAGCCCCTTGAGTTCAAACTGGTCGTTCACCACCGGCAATTTTTCAATCCGATGTTCATGGAGAATTTCTCGCGCCTTTTCGAGGCTGGTCCCCTCCGGCGCCGTGATCAACTTTTCCCGCTTCATGACTTGCGAAACCTTGAGGTCCATCCGGGTTTCGAAACGCAGATCCCGGTTGGTAAGGATGCCCACCAGTTTCTTCCCCTTGGTGACAGGAATGCCGGAGATTCGATATTTGGCCATCAACGCATGCGCGTCACGGATCGTTTGATCTGGAGAAATCGTGACAGGATCGAGGATCATGCCGCTTTCGGATTTCTTGACCTTATCAACCTCCATCGCCTGATCAGCAGGAGACAACACCCGATGAATGATCCCAATTCCCCCTTCCCGAGCCAGAGCAATAGCCAATCGCGATTCGGTGACCGTATCCATGGCAGCGCTGACCAGCGGAATGTTGATTTTGATGCGGCGGGTCACAAATGTCGTCGTTTCAACCTCGCTCGGCAAGATCTGTGATTTGGCCGGAACCAACACCACGTCGTCGAAGGTCAATCCTTGCCTCGGCTCCTTGTCCAGCATAATGACTCCTCTCCGTTGGCGCCTCTTCCACTTAACAACCGGACGTCCACGGCCAACATCCCGCCATCGAGCTCTCCACCGTACCCCTGCTACGACGCCCGGCCTCGCGGTTCGCCGATATCGGGCAGTGGCCCCGATTCGATCGCCGCCTCGGCCTCTTCCTGCAGTCGTTCGCTCCCCTCCTCAGCCGGCATGAACTGCTGAATCCGACTGTTGCCACTGTCCGCGACAAAGACACTACCCGTCGCGTCCACGGCGATACCATAGGGAAAATTAAACTGCCCCTCTCCGTTGCCGAATCCCCCCCACTGGGTAATGAAGTTGCCCTCCCGATCAAACTTTTGCACGCGATGATTGCCAGTATCCGTCACATACACATCGCCGTTATGATCGACGGCGATGCCCCACGGCGATCGAAGCTGGCCAGCCTCCCGCGCCACGGCGCTGCTGGCGTGACCGGCCTCGGGGCTGCCGCCCCATTTGGTCAGCAATTGTGGGAGTACGTTCGTGCTGGTGTCGAATTTTTGAATTCGATGGTTACCCATGTCCACGACATACACCGTGCCGTCGTTTTGATCCACCGCAATGCCGCGAGGAAAATAGAATTGGCCGTCTCCGCTGCCGAAGCTTCCCCAGGCCATGACGAATTCGCCGCTCATGTCAAACTTCTGCACGCGGAAGTTCGCGCTATCCACAACATAGATAAAACCTCGCACCCGGTCGATGGCGATGCCCCAGGGCGCGTTGAATTGCCCCTCGCCGTTGCCGCGTGAGCCGAATTTCATCAAGTAACCGCCCAGCTTGCCGTCGAATTTTTGAACGCGGTGATTGTTCGTATCCACCACCCAAACGTCACCCTTCCCATCGCAAGCGATACCGGTGGGGTTGTGAAAGTTGGCGTTCGCCGACCCAAAATTCCCCCACAGGATGATGAAATTCCCCGCGTTGTCGAATTTCTGGATACGGTTGTTGCCATTATCCACGACAAACAAACAACCTTGCTGGTCAATACACAGTCCGTAGATGGGGGCCATGAACTCGCCACCATGAAGCAACGACGCCCCTCGCCCCGGCCTTCCCCACGTGGACACACAGACATAGCCCGACGTATTGAGCAGGATCGTCGCACTCGCCGGCGTCGAGATATTGTTGCCCGCATCCTTAAACCAGACATAAATCGTCTTGCGCCCATCGCCCGGCGACAAGATAAAGGGAATCGTCGCGCCGAACCTCGTGGCCGGCTCCACCTCAACCCACCCGGGGGTGCCGGCCATCGGCGTCAACGGGCTCTCAGAGACAAAATAAGCTGCCACGCCAGTATCGACGTCGTTGGCGGAAATGGTGACCACCACTTCCGGCGAATTGGTCATAAACGCGCCATGGTTGATCACCGCGTAGGGATTTTGGGGCGCCGTAATATCGATCAGGACCGGCGTCGCCGTGACTTCCTCGGACAACGGGCTTTCGCGCCCGTCCTCGAACAACGCGGTCACGGCATAGTAATACGGCACGTCGTTGGTCAGCCCACTATGAGTATACGGATTGGTCACTCCCTCGATTTTGGTTGCGCTCTGGATCGTCAGATGGGGCGCCGTGCCGAAATAGAGGTTGTAGGACACTGCTCCCGGCACCTCTAGCCAACTGACGAACACTTCCGTATCCCCGGCCTTGGCGGCCACGCCGCGCGGCGGAGACGGAAGCCCTTCCGCGATTGGCTGAGCCGGCTCCTGTTTGCCCCGGTTCAGCTCTTCTTCGGTGGGAATAAACTTGAGCACCCGGTGGTTTCCACTGTCGACGACATAGAGAGCCCCTTCTTTGTCAACGGCGATCCCATAAGGGAAATTAAATTGCCCCTCCCCTCGCCCACGGTTGCCGAAAGCACACAAAAATGTGCCGTTGCCATCGAATTTCTGAATCCGGTGATTGCCACTGTCAACCACGTAGACGTTGCCCAAGGCGTCGCACGCAATGCCCCATGGAGCCTTGAACTGACCGGGGCCGCTGCCTTCCCGCCCCCATTTGGTCAGGAAACTGCCGCGGGCGTCGAACTTTTGAACTCGGTTGTTCCCTTCGTCCGCAACGTAAATGTTCCCCACAAAATCGACCGCCACTCCGCGCGGGAAGAAAAACGCACCGTCGAAACTGCCATCGCGCCCCCATTTCAGCAAGGGTTGTCCGTCGGGCTGGAACTTTTGGATGCGGGCATTGCTCGTGTCGGAGACGTACACATTGCCCTCTGCATCCGTTGTGACTCCCCAGGGCACGTCGAACTTGCCCATTTCGGCCCCGCGCCATGCAAACCCAAACTTGCCCCAGGCCTTTTGCACATTGCCTTCCAAGTCAAACTTTTGCACCCGGTTGTTGCCGCTGTCAGCGACATAGAGGAACCCATCGGGCCCAACCACCACTCCTCGTGGGTAATAAAACTGCCCTTCTTCCGAACTCGGTTCTCCGCCCCAGCGGGCTAGAAACGTTCCTGTCTTGTCGAATTTTTGAATGGAATGATTGTCCGTATCGGCGACGTAAATATTACCGTCTTTATCGAGAGCGATGCCGGTCGGCGAACTGAATTCCCCGTCTCCGCTTCCCTCTCTCCCGATCACCATCGCCAGCAAGTAGGGCGATGGTACGGCCATCACTTCCTGCGACTCAGGACTCTCGCCCTTGGGTGTCACCACTGTGACGACATAGTGGTAGCACGTGCCGTTGGCGAGATCATCATGCACGTAAGGGCTGGTAACCCCCTCGATGCAGGTCGCCTTTTCTTTCTTGACGCCGATGACGGTCTTGAAGTCTTCCTCTCCCGCGATGGGACGAGTCAGCTCGGAAAACTTGATCTGCACGCCCTTGGTGGTTTGAAAGTACAGGTTGTAATAGAGGGCATCGGGGACCGGATCCCACGTAATCGTGACCCGGCCGTTGCCGGGGGTGGCCCTCACGTTCGTTGGCGCAGGAGGTGGTTCCTCTTCTTCTGTCACCGAATCTCCGCCCCCCCATTCGCTGTGGAGGCTGTCAATCGTAAGCGGCGGAGGACCGAACCATATCGATTCATCCCACAACCAACACTTCATCACCGCAATCACCTCATGGAACAGAGTGGACACCCATTAAAAACAAGTAGAAAACAAGGGCTCTTTCAATGGCTTGGAAATGGATTGGCCAATCTAACAAACGGCTGCAAAGAGAGTCAAGAAATGCGCGGTCTTGCCCCTTGCCTGGCTTAGGGAAGGGGCGGGGCGATACCTTTTTCCAACACAGACTTCCAACCCAGACAGGTCCATGCCTATTCAGCCTATTCACCTATGGCTGTTCAACAGGCTCGGCCTGTTCAACCGGCTCATCCGCAAACACTTCGTGCGCCTCAGCTTCAGCGGAAGCACGCAGCCTTCCGTTTTCCTCCGCTTGTCCCTCGGATTGTCTCTCGATGGTTTTGCCCATGGCGACCGTTGGGGAATTGGCGCTAGCCTGATCCCGCGGCCCGGACAGATCATCCTCGCTCACCTTCTCCGCCCCTGCCAAGCCGTCCGCGATCGCTTCGGCCCCATTCAACGGCAGGGCCACCTGTTCGGACTCGCCCAGCTCTTTGAACTCCCGCAGGGGTGGCAATTCCGAGAGGTCCTTCAACCCAAAATGTTCGAGAAAATACTTGGTGGTCCCATACATGATGGGGCGCCCCGGCACCTCCTTGCGCCCAACGATCCGCACCAACTTTCGTTCCAACAGCGTCCGCACCACTCCGGATGTCTCCACCCCCCGGATTTCCTCGATCTCCGCTTTCACAATCGGTTGCTTGTACGCGATGATGGCCAGCGATTCCAGCGCCGAGCGGGACAGTTTCGTTGACGACTTCGACTTGTCCAATCGTTTGACCCAGGAGGCATACTGCGGCTTGGTGACCAATCGAAATCCACCGGCCACCTCTACCAGAGAAATCCCGCGACCGTCCCCGGCCAATTCGTCTCCCAACCGCTTGAGCGCCTCCGTCACTTCAGCCTTTGTGACGTCTCCGATCACCGCCACCAACCGTTGAAGCGACACCGGCTCGTGGGACGCAAACAACAGCGCCTCCACGATGCCAGTTAACTTATCCACCCCGATCACCGGCGGCGCCGGCGTCGAAACGTCACTCTTGGGCTTGTCCGCCGAACCATTTCTGTCATGACTCATTTCATCGATCATTACGACGACGTCCCCTCTCACTCGATATTGCCGGTATCCATCTCGGCCGGATCCGGAATCAACGAAAAGGCCCGCGATATCAAAATCGGTCCAAACAAGCTCCCCTGAAAGACCCGTGCCACCCGCAGTCGGATTAGTTCCAACAGTGCCAAGAAGGTAACGATCACGACCAGCCGATGACTTGCCGGCTCAAACAGTTCCTCAAACACAACCGACTCCTTGGCTTCGAGCCGTTCCAGAATTTTATTCATGCGGTCCCGCACCGTCAGATGATCAGGTACGATCTCGATGAGCTTTTTTCCAGAACCACGGGCAAGAATCTTGTTAAGGGCGTCAACTAGGTCGAACAACGAAACATGTTCCAACGAGAGCTCGTCCGGCACCGAGTCCACTGGCGTCGCCGTCCCACGGACAAACATATCCTGCCACATTTTCTCTCGCTCATCCAGGCGAGACGCCGCCTCTTTGTACGCCTTGTACTCCAACAGCCGTCGCACCAGCTCTTCGCGCGGATCCGGTCCTTCCTCCTCGTCGCCCTCTTTCTCTTCGACGGGCAGCAGCATTTTGGATTTGATCTGCAAGAGGGTCGCGGCCATGACCAAAAAATCTCCCGCGACGGCGAGATTCAACGTCTTCATCGCCTCGATGTACTCCAGGTACTGTTTCGTGATGAGTGCGATCGGAATGTCGTAAATGTTGATTTGATTCTTTTTAATGAGGTGAAGCAACAGATCCAATGGCCCTTCGAAATTCTCGATGCGGACGCGATAGGACGGTTCCGTCTGTTGCTCAGTCTCAGTCGAACGGATCATGGCGCTCGTTATACCAGCCCATGCAGTGGGGAGCAAGCCGGAGTTCCCGCCAACATGCTTTAGAGCTTCCACGCATAGACCAGCAGCACGACGGCCAACGCCAGACAAACCGCGGTCACCACGTAGGGACCGACCGCGACTTCCGCAGTTGGTGCCGGCGACGGTACCGCGATCCTCTTCGCACCGGTCACCACCGGCGGCACATCGAACCGTGCCTTGACCAAATCATCCGGTTGTCGGAACACAGCTTCTGAAAAGTCCGCCGTTGCTAAAAACTGCGCGCCAGAGAACAGGGTGGTTCCTTCGAAGTCGCAATGGGCAAAATACGTGTCTCGACTAAAAATCGCGTCTCTAAAATTCGCGTCTCGCCAGAACCGACTACCGGAGAACCCAGTCCCCGACCCAAACCTGGCCCGCTCAAAAATGACCCTCTCCTCAAACGTCACCTCTAACAACTCGGCCATGCCATCGAAGAGAGCTCCCGTACAATCAACCGTCCCCCGAAAGGTGGAACGATGGAACCGTGTGCGGGGTCCGAACCTCGTTCCTTGACACTCCAACCCCTTCACGAACGCCCCTTGCACAAAATAGGTCTCCCTCTGAAACGTCGCTTCCGAGAGCTGAATCTCTTCCTGAAAAACCGACCGCGAAAGATCGACATCCCTTTGAAAAACGGTTCCTCGGAAATCGACAGGTTGTTCAAACAACAGCATCCCGCGAGCAGAACGGTGAAGGATCGCTCCTTCTACAATCGAATCCTTGATGGTTAGGGAGCCACGGACCCGTCGTTGCTCCACTCCCTCCACTGGCTCCTGTCTCCCCCTCCCCCCATGCTCGGCACCAGCCTTGTCAGCAGCAAGAGGGGAATCTTGTAGGAGCGGCAACTGGTCCAAACTTAGATCGCCTCGGACCATCACTCCGACCAACTCAACCGACCAGCCTTGGGCCATCGCTTCAAGAATGGCAGCCGCCTCGACTGCCTCAGTCTCCCGTTCTCGTTGCGTGCAGGTTGAAGATAATCGTTTGATGAATCCTGCTCCTCTCGACGGTTCGGACATTTCGACGGAGCAGGCCCCGCCAGCCAGCACGGTACCGGTCATTCCAGTTTCTCCAAGGGGCCATCCGATCATTCCGATCATCGCAATCATTCCGATCATCGCAATCATCGACCGGATCATCAACGGCAAAAGGAAGCAGGGCCATCGGCTCACGATTGATCCTTCTCCAGCTCCAGTTATGGCCATGATCCGCTCTCCATGCCTGCCATCTCCAGGGCTGCCAAGCACGCTCGAACCAGCCACTGTTTCACATCCTGAGACGTGGCGGCAAAGGAGCAGTCCTCAAGTTGTCGGTAAGAATTCTGTGGACTTTCGAGGGGGAGACAGTGGCGAAATCGAGGCGGCCTTCTTCCTACAAGGCTTCAGCCAGGCAAGCGCCCCTTCCTTTTGGCCCCACATAGAATCAGCCCTGATCGGGATATGACGCAATCAATCGCGGCCGGTGTCATTTTTACTGATCGTCCCGATAATCATCATCGCCGTCCAGCAGGCTTTCTTTTTCCAGAAACTCGTCGCTGTCCTCATCATCGAGGTCGAGACCTTCCCCCATCTCATCATCGAGCTCTCCCTCGATGTCCTCTAACTCTTCATCGACCAGATCTTCATCCAAATCGATATCCTGTTCGATGTCCTGGGGCTCCACTGGAGAGGCGGCTGGCGTTTTGCGGGGAGCTTTCTCTTCAGCCACCGCCTCCTTGGCTGCAGGAGCCGTGGCTTTGACCGGAGTTTTCTTCGCGGGTTTCTTGGCAGGCTGCTTGGTCGATTGCTTAGCCGCTGCTTTGGGCGCGACCCTCTTGGTGGCAGCCGCGCTCTTTTTGACAACTTTTTTAGCGGCGCTCTTCTTGGATGCGGCGGGAGATTTCTTTTTGGCGGCAGTTTTCTTTGCTACAGCTTTCGCGGGCGTGGCTTTCTTCTTCGCCATCTTCGTCCTCCTGGTTGTCGTCGTCTCAATGCACGGCTGCTTGTGACGGGGTGACGGATTGATGGCCACCATCTAGCATGAACGAATAGGCTCTTGCAACTAGTTCTCTCCTCGGCCCCTTTGCGGGACAATCTTCCCCCCCTCTGCTTAAGTGCCGCTACGTGAGTGAACTACGCAATGATCGCTTTCCGCCCGTTGGCCACTGCCGAGATGAAGACCAGAGAAGACCGAGCGCGCAACACCTCATTCCTTTTGAAAGCGTCCGTGTTAAGATTAAAAATCAACGGCTCCTGTTGATCGCCAGGCGGTGAATCCTTCACCGGCCTTTTAGCTCTCAAAGAAGAGAACGACACCTTCACCAAACCGTCTTGAGAACAGGTGATTGGTGCCATCGATGAGGTGATTCATGAAGTGGTTATGGTCCGTCAGCCTCGTAATGGCAGGGATGGTGTCGCCGGGGCTCCCTACCGATGCCTCCTCCCCTCTGCGAATCGTGATGGAGGACGGCTCACCCTACTATATCCCCGTTTCTGCGACGGTCTCCAGCGGCAGTCCTATTAGATGGGAAAATCCAACTCCGACCCACCATACCGTTACTTACAACGGTTGTACGGAAGACCAGCCACACTGTCTGTTTGACTCCGGACCCGTTCCGCCAGGAGGAGAGTTTACCATTCCCGGTTTGCCTTCCGGGCGGTATCCGTACCATTGCCGTATCCATCCCATCATGAGGGGCATCGTGGTCGTTATCGACGCTCACGTCGAGCCATCCCGTTTGTGACAGGGGCCCCGCTTGCGAACCGAGGACACCTTCTTGTAGGCTGCCCTCGCCCATCATGAAACCGGTGGCATCCGTTCCAGAACCACTCCCAGAACCACTCCCCTTGACCGGCGACACGCTCAATCTTTTCGCCTGGCGCATTCCCGACTTGGTGACCTATCACCATCACCGTAACGAAGTGTGGGTCGCTCCGCTAGACGACCGTCTGCCCGTCATTCGACTGAACCAAACGGGCATCGCCATGCTCTCCGCCATGAACGGCCACACCACTGTCGGCGCACTCCTTGAACAGTACGGCACCAAGGTCTGTGGCCCTGACGGGCAGCCGGGACGATGGCACCTGGAACGGTGGGCAACCCCGAATTATTCGCTCTGTTTCTATGGCTCAGAACCACCGGGAGGCCATCGACACGCGGCTAGATGGGATCTCCTGCTCCAGCAGGTTCGAGACCGGTGGTCGGGGCAACACGAATTCGAGGGAGAAGATCATCTCGATCACTTTCATCGTTACGGACTCGGAGAACCGCACGAGGATGATCGTCATTTTGACCTGATTGAAACGACCGTATCACACCTGTTCCGTGAACCCAGCGAGGTCCTCGGCGGCTTGACATACGGCCGCCTCCTCATGCGGCAACTCCGCCGTCTTGGATGGTTCTCCCCCAAGCCTAGCATAATCCTTGAAGTAGGCGGGGGACTTGGGTATGTGGCACGAGACCTGGGACGGGAGCTGCTGCCGTTTGAAAAACGGTCGGTTCGCTACATCTCATTAGACCTGACCAAGGCTTTCCTGCGCTTGCAGATCAGGCGGTCTCACGAAGGAGGATGGACGGCGGTCGGCGCCAGAGCCGATGCCGAGGCCTTGCCATTTGCGGACCAGTCAATCGATTTGGTGATCGACAATGAAAACATGGCCGATATGACACCGGTCCGGTTATCTAGTGAAGAACTCGCCTCCGGCAAAGGGAGAACGCCTCAACATCAGGAGGCACTCGACTGGATCAGGCGCGCCCGCATTCCCCTGGGGTCCGATCCGCCAGACCACGTCATTTTTAACTTGGGCCCCATCCGCTTTGTTGCGGAGCTCTGGCGGGTGCTCAAGCCGGGCGGACGGGCATTTCTTTCGGAATTCGGCATCGATACCGGGTGGCCCCACCCAGTCAGGCTGCCCGGCCATACGGAGTACGAAGTGCAGTACAGTCACTTGCGGCAGGTCATCCGCTGGCTGGGGTTTCAGGAACGGTATCTCTCGCTGCCTCAATTTCTCGCCATCAAGCCCGACACGAAAGTGCTCTGCACCGGAGCGACGTACACCATCCGGCGGTTCTGCGAAATGCTCAACAAGCCCTTCACCGTCAAGGCCTACACCGAGCCTGAGTTACGACAGGCCTTGGGGGATATGCTCCCCAAGCTTCAGGGCTGCCACTATCACGCCGTGGCGGACCCGGCGTGGTTTAATCTCTTCGACTTCAAAGTCCTTTTGCTGGAAAAGCCCGGCGGGCCTTCCAAGGCACGATTCACCGACGCCAGGGGATACCGTTGGTATTCCCACCAGTAGAGCACGCCTGAGCAGCCGCGTCAGCAAGTCATCAAATTTCCTCCATCATTTCAACAGCTTCCCCAACCCATGTGAGAGGAATTTGGGCTCCGACATCGGGCGAGACTTCTCTTCTTTCCTCTACCCCATCCTGTCCCGAACATGAAGAATTCTTCATGATTTCATCATGGAGTGTTCATCATCAGCCGCTATAGTGGTAACAGACGATGAAGGAGGTGATTACCAATGGCGGTCGTTGTATTGAGCTTGATTGCGTTCACACTGGTGGTAGGAGTACTGTACAAAACCTTGTCGGCAGAAAACGAGTAAGCTCTCTGGCGAAAGCGTGCGAGGGACTGTCGTCGATCACACGACCAGACGACGCAAGACGTCCCTCCTACCTATAATGCCGCATAGTGCTAATGATGTGGAGGAGATGTGGAATGGGAGCGAGCCGGGGCCAAGCATCAGAGGGTACCCGAACGATCTGGCCACCGGCCCTTCCCTTCCAACGCAAGGCAATCTTCCAGGCAACCTGGTGAAGAACTCTTATTCACATTCAGTCAACCTCCACACCACTCGATCTCACCTACGCTCCCGGCCAAACCGCGTCCCGAATAACTTGGTTCACCGCAATCCACGGAACCGGTCCTCTTTTCATAAGCCTCGTTTTCTTTTCCGCTTCTCTTCCGCGCTTCAACAGGGCCTTCGATCGGCACCATGCTCTTCTTGACGAGTCTCGCTCTTTTGAAGACTCGCTTGGTCCTAGAACCGCCCACGATTGTTGTGAGCAGAACCACCTCTTCAACGGTAAGAAGCGGTAGTCGCAGCGAACAGAAATTCACCGGCATCTGCGCACAAGCACCGTCCAGAGATATTCCGCATCCGCCAACCGAACATCGATCGCCACCTCCTCCATGCCAGCCACACCCACCGTGCGCCAGATACAGGGGACCATGGAGGAGAACTCACCGTGACAACATCGAACAGCAGCAACAACAGAAATTGTATCTGCTCGTCTCGCAAGTGGATGGCTCAAGCAGGAGGAGGTCGATCTCGGTCATCGCCCGTGGCTCAACGAGCGCACCCTACGCTCAGCCTCCGACCCAGGTATCCAACAGCCTCCATTCATGGGAGCCGGCTATCAGGGGCGGAGCGCGCTCGGATGAGGAAGGATTCCTCCGCCCTCCCCGCTCTTTTGCGCGTCGAACTCACGCATCACTTGCATCATGGCATCGTCAACTGACCGATCCTGTTGCGATACCGTTCAGCGAAGCGACAGCCCACGCTCGGTCAATTCAATCGCTCGGCGCAAATTGCGAGATAACCCCTTCATCATCAGGAAAGCCCTTGGGTAACACAACCCGCCTCATCTTGAATCTACGGCATGCCCATGGCCTTCAGTGGAGGAGACTCCTGAGCTTGAGCGACCTCGGTCGGATTGTAATAGCGGCTCGGCGCGGAACAGGATCGCCCTTCCGGACTATGGGCCCTTGGTTACCCTCTCCCGGAACAAGCGAGGGGACACTCACCTATGGGCAGTCACCTCCCCTACCCAAGGCTGTACTGCCTCAAAAACCGGCGGTCAGAAACGGATCAGCCACCACTGTCCCACAATTTCTGAAGAAAGATGGTGAGTTGCTCGCCCCCATCAGGTTTTCCACCTTCAGGTGCGGTGCTGATCTCTATGGCCTTTTTGCAATGTCAAGTTTTGGCAGGTATGCGCATCCAGTTTCCATTTGCTGCCGAACGCCGAGCGGCGGCGCGATAGGATCGCACTCTGACCATCGGAAGTAAACTGCCACCTCTGGTTGTCCTTGCAAAAAGCAGGCAACCACCTGATCGGATCATGATTCACCCTCTGTAGTGTCCTTGAAGACCAAGGTACAGCGTCTCCAGCTTCGCCTCAAGTTTCTGACGTCGTTGTTCTTCTTTTAGGATCGTGGGCAATCCGCTCACGGATGGACTCAAGGTCCATTAGCCCTTCCCTCCTTGCCTTGTCCGCGCCAGATGAATCACTACTCCCTCCCGCAGGCCCAGATCACTGACCAGCAACTCGGACATTCCCAATGTCTCCATTATGGTCCGGACGATGAGAACTCCCGCGGCAATCACCTCTTCGCGGTTTTTTTCAAGACCAGGCAAACCGATACGATCGGCCTTCTGACGGCTGAGCAACATCCATTCAAGCTCAAGCACCGTAGACAGAGTGAGCGTGTAATTATGGATACGGGCTGGCTCATATACTGGCAGTCGCTGCGCCATGGCCGCCAACGTGGTGATCGTGCCCGCCGTCCCAACACAGGTCGCCGACTGGCAGCTCAGCAGCCCCTCGACAGCGATTTGAACCTCTTGCCGCACCCACTCCCGTGCCTCTTCAATTTCTTCCACCGTCGGCGGATCATGTTTCAACACCCGTTCGCAGAGGCGCACGACCCCGATGTTGATCGAGCGGATGATAGGCTGCCCGTCCGGGTGATCGAAAATCAACTCAGTGCTCCCCCCACCGATATCCAATGCCAGGATCTCTGTCACGCCAGCGGGGAGACCGGAACGAATGCCGAGCAGAGTCCGACGGGCTTCTTCCTCGCCTGAGATAACCTCAACCTCAAAACCTGTTTCGCGCTTGACCCGATCCAAGAATTCGTCGCGATTCTTCGCCTCCCGCACAGCGCTGGTGGCGACCACGGCGCAGCCCGAAACGACATAACTGTCGATGACGGTTCTCCACTCGCGCAGACAGCCGATCACCCGCTCCATAGCGACACCGCTCAGCCGTTTGGTGCAATCGACGCCCTCCCCCAATCGAAGAATGCGACGGTCTGAATGGAGTTCCTGCAGGAGGTATTGACCGGCCAGATCCGCGATGAGAAGGCGGCAGGTTAATGTGCCGAGATCGATGCCAGCGAGGCGAACGACGGGAGAAGCAGGCATGGTCATTCTTCCCTTCCTATGCTGATCATGTCGTCCTCCAACTGTTTTCTCGTTTCTTGAAGGGTCTGAGCCTCCTGCACCAGCCGGATGATGTCGGCATCCTCAATGATTTGATCGACCTCCACCCCCCGCTCCTTCATGTCCACGGCTCGTTCACCGATATCCTTATAGAGGTCGGCTAACCGTTGATCGATTTTTTGAATTTCCAACCGCAGGCGGAGTCGTTCCGTTTCCTCCAACGCCCGACTCGCCGCTTGGGCAGTCCCCAACCGCAGTGACGCCAGTCCGGCGCGCAGATCGTGCCGTAACCGTTGAACCAGCTCCCTGGTTATCTTCATCAAGAGGTTCTCACCCTCTCCCGGTTCTTTCCGAACGGATTGAGAGGATCACCCAATCAATCCCAGATCAAGCTTCTTACCCCACACCCTCACCACAGCCTCCCGCAGGTCGCGATGGGTTGGATCGGTTAACGTTGGATCAGCGAGCAAGAGCGCCTCCGCCTCCCTCCTGGCCTCCGACAGCAAATCGCCGTCCCGCACCACATCAGCGACTCGAAACTCTGGCACGCCCCATTGCCGCACCCCTAAAAATTCCCCCGGCCCTCTGAGGCGCAGATCTTCCTCGGCAATCACAAAACCGTCGTTTGACCGAACGAGCACTTCCAATCGTTCTCTGACCGATGACCGTTGCCGGAAGGATTCCGCCGATTCCCATCGTGCCGGCCCACCCGCACGACCGACCGCGCCGGTCATAAGCAAACAATAGGACTGGTGCTGGGACCGTCCCACACGTCCCCGCAGTTGGTGCAACTGTGCAAGTCCGAATCGTTCGGCATGTTCAATCATCATGACCGTTGCGTTGGGTACATCGACCCCCACTTCGATCACCGTGGTTGCAACCAGGACCTGGATGGCGCCGGCCTTGAACTCCGCCATCACCGACTCTCGCTCAGCAGCTTTCAGTCGCCCATGCACCAACCCCACACGGAATTCGGCGAGGTCCTCTCGCTTGAGCCGCTCGGCTCCCTGTATCGCCGCCTGCAGATCAGTTTTTTCTGATTCTTCAACAAGAGGATAGACGACGTACGCCTGCCGGCCACGGGCCAGCTCGTCACGGAGAATGTGCAGGGCTCTCCGTCGCTGTGCCGGTCCGAAGAGAAGAGTCTGCACCGGTTTTCGTCCCGGCGGCAGCATGTCGATGATCGACACATCCAAATCCCCATACACCGTCATTGCCAAGGTCCGGGGAATGGGCGTTGCCGTCATCACCAAGACATCAGGCCTATACCCTTTCTCGATAAGCATCTTCCGTTGAATCACACCGAACTTGTGTTGCTCATCCACAACGGCCAACCCCAAGTTCTTGAAGACGACGTCTTTTTGAATCAACGCATGGGTTCCAATCGCCACCTGCACAGCCCCCGCCGCGAGGGCGGCTTCTTGCTTTCCCTTCACCGACGACCGCCCCCCCCCACGTACCAGCACCGCGCTGATTCCCAGGGCGTCGAACATGCCAGCCAGATTCCGATAATGTTGTTCCGCCAGTATCTCCGTCGGGGCCATCAAGGCCGCTTGATACCCAGATCCGCAAGCCAGGGTAATGGCGTAGAGCGCCACGGCGGTTTTGCCCGATCCCACGTCACCCTGCACCAGACGATTCATCGGCCGAGGCGAGACCATGTCCCCAACAATCTCCTGGATGACTCGTTCCTGCGCCGGTGTCAACCGAAAGGGTAGAAGCCCCCGCAGTTTTTCGACCAGCGGACAGGGGAGGGTAAAGCGCACCGTCTTGGGTTCGTCACGGACCGACTTCCGCCGAACCGCCAACGCGAGTTGCAACAGAAACATTTCCTCAAACGCCAACCGTCGATGGGCTGGTGTTAAGCTTTGGTCCAGCAATCGGAGATCGGTACCGGGCCGGGGGAAATGGACCTCATAGAGAGCTTGCCGAAGGGGGAGAAGACGGCAACGGGCCCGCAGCGCGGCTGGCAGATGATCGTGCAGGTTCCGGGCATAGGTATCGAGCAGTGTCTTCTCCAAAACCCGCATCTGACGGGAGGACCACCCCTTCGTTTCATGGTAGATCGGCACAATCCGTCCAACATGGAGTGGCACCTCCATTTCCTCTCCAATCACCTCGTAGTGAGCCACCTCCAAGCGTGGCATCGTCCATCCTTGCCTCCCCGCCGTCACCCGCCCGCTCATCATCACGCGAGTTCCAACCGCAAAAACCTTTTGCAAATAGGGCTGATTGAAGAAGACGGCCTGCGCAGAACCCGATTGATCCCTCACCAGGAGCTCGATCACATGGACACGACGATTCTTGGTCCGCATGACGTGACAGTGCTCGACGGTACCGCACACCGTCGCCGTGAGACCGGGTATCAACCGTCCGAGAGGCGTCACAACAGAACGATCCTCGTACCGCCACGGCACGGTCCAGAGTGCATCCTCGACCGTCTCGATCTTCCATCGCCGCAACACCTCGGCGCGCTTTGGGCCCACCCCCTTGACGAAACGAATGGGGATAGCCCAGAGGTTGTCCCGCTCCCCGTCATCCGGCTGAGTCGATGCAATAGCGGGATCGCGCGCCACCTGTGTGGAACGACCGAGGACCATGTCGCGGAGGACCTGTATCATCGCGGCCGCCCGCTTTAACCGCCGGCGTCGCTCCGCCTGAGCCAGCGACGAGTGGAAATCAATGAGCAGGTCCTGTAAGGCACGCAACTGGGCTTCAAGAGGGGGCGGCAGCGGCTGGTTCGCCAAGAGGGAACGGATTTGGGTGGAGACGAACAAACCGAGATTTTTGACGGTGTCTAGGTAAGCGAATTGATCCCGCGTCGCAAACTCAATGGGTCGAGCCAGGCGCTCGATTCCCAACAACAATCTCGCCGCAGCATCTGACTCGGCCAGAGTCTGCATACCTGGACGGATCGTAACACAGGGTTGTAGGATGCTCAACGACGGGCCTGCTTGTCGAGATTCATTCCCTCATTTCTGAGCAATGCTTGGTCGGAACAACTGGGGGTGCTACTATCCTCAGAGAGACGACCATGTATCGGCGAGACATCTCCCCGCTTCTTGCGTGGATCGGCTTGACCCTGTTCCTGATCATCGGTCTTCACCGATGGTATCCCTCCTTTTCTCTTTCTCTTCGCCACACGACGATAGCTCCTGAATATTCCGCTCCGTCTGAATCAGGTCCCGTGGAACCATCCCCGCCGCTCGTGGGCCAACCAACTCCGCCGTTCCCGTCCGATGCCCCCGCCACACGCCGTCTCGATTGGCCGCCGCTCCCCCTCTCCCCCTACGAAGTGGCATTGGCGGTTATTCGCGACGACATTGAAGCCCATCGCCTCCTGCTTGCCGAACGTAAGCTACTTGCACTGCCCGCCGACGTCCAACAGGCGAAGGACACCAGGACCTATCTCGCCATCTTATGGAACAACCTCGGCATTGAATGGGAACTGACGCAAGGCACGGAAGGCTCCCTTCCCTCCTTCAAGCGAGCCGCGTCCCTCGATGACTCCAACTCCATCATCCTCAAGAACCTAGCCCATGCCGCGTGGGAACGACGCGATCCCGCCCTCAACCAAGAGCTGCTGGATAAATTGATTAGCGCGGCGCCCGCTGAACCCTTTCCGTATGTCGCACTTGCCGATTGGCTTCAAGAGCGTGGTCGTTTTGACGAAGCGAAACTCTACCTCTCTCGCGCCGCCGACCGTATTGAACGAGAGCCGACCTTACGTTCGTACCTGGCCCTGGTGGCCACCAGGGTGGAGCACGGAACAATCGATGAATCTTCGGAGGTCACGCTGGATACTGCTCCCTAACCACGACCCAACCAGCTGGCACCCAGCGGGGGGGGAAGAAGAAAAAGGAGGAAGAAGAAAAAATGGATCGGCTGAGGACTGTTGCTATTCCCTGGAAGGCTCTTCTCCAGGTTGGAGCAGAGCGAGAGCTGATGGCCCGTCAGATTGACCTCGTCGCCAACTCGTCGGGAATCGGTCCAGTCCCCCTGGAAGTCTTGGCGTGCGTTCTTCTGACGAACGAGGTGGTTGGCGGCCCCGCCATGTCTTCACCATCTGGTCTTCCCACACAATCTCTCCTCGTTCCTGATCGACCATCATGACCCGAAAATCGACCATGTCGCCCGTGCGAGCCTCCTTGTGCACCGTCCACCGATAACCTGCCTTTCTGGCCACAGGGTGCACCTGTTGCTCAGGCAGAAACGTATCCTCCCATAACAGGGTTCCTGTGGAGACATTCCACGCCCGTAACACGAACACCGGTTGGGCAGTCCCACGACCATTGCTATTTTCTATTTTCGTCAGACTTGCGCGTCGCGGCGTCGACACGGCAACATGGTCTGCGTCACCGCCGTCGGATTCCAGTTGATCAAAATGTAAGCGGCCGATCCATTGAACCGCTCCCGTCTCCGCGTCATAGGCACGCAAAACAACGCTCGACTGATCGGCTGTTTCAATTCCGGTCCCCCCGGCAAAGATTCTCGCGGTCCAGCCAGCCGCTTGTCCATCTTGATCATCCTTGACAATCAATTCATAGGCGCCGTCGGATAACACCCTACCACAGTCGGCATCATAAACCTTGACCGTGATGATTGATCCCGCTTGATCTTCGTATCCCACCGCTGCGATAACGACCGCCTTCCTGCCCTGGTGATATTTCTCTTGCCCCCACGCCTCTCCTCCGTTCAGTACGCCTAAAATATCCAGAGAGGGCCCCGCCCCGATCACCAACAGAACACACAGAGCGGCACGCGATACCTTCTTTTCGTTCATCGATAGACCAAGTCTCCGAGCGATTGCTCCCATGCCTCCCCTCGCTCCTTCTTGCTCCCCCTAGCAAGCTAGCGCAGTTCGGCTCCTCGTTGTTGACCATTGTGAAAAGAAAGAGGCCCGGGAATCTATTCCCCACTGTTGGGACCCTCCCCTCCAAAGGGGGGACCAACCGGCCGCATCGACCATTGCTGAGTCCCCTTTCCATCTTTATAGTTTGCGCATGCCGCGATGGCCCCTTCTCTCTCTTCTGGCCGGACTCTGGCTTACCGAAGGCATCGCCATGCTTGCTTCCGTGACACCAGCCACTCCGCGCTGGATCGTTTTTCTTGCCCTGATGCCGATAGGGCTTGGCCTGCTGGTGTCGTGGAGGTTGTGGTGGGCAGGAATGGCTTGCGTAATGTACGGGACAGTCGGGTTGGCGATCGACCTTTCAACCCTGGTACACCTGGTACACATGGCGGGAGAAGAAACTGACGAGCTCTGGCCTCTGCTGAACGGTCTAGTCAGCGGGACGTTGAATTTTCTTTTGATTCTCGTCGGGGGGCGGTCTTTCTTGAGGATGGCCCTGGAGCAACAGCCTCCAGGATCCCTCCCTCCCAATCCTTCGTCCCCTGCTTAAGCCGAAGTAACCTGACTCGAACAAATCCGCATGTTTTAAGCCATCTGGTGACCTCGGCGGCTGGGTAGGTGTCGCCAGCCTCTGTAAACAGAAGCATGGAGACGGCAAACAGACTGGCTTCGGCTGGGTAGAGTCCTTCGCGATCATGGAGGAAGGCGTCCTGGATGATGAGGCGCCCTCCAGGTTCTAGTGCGGCCAAGATCCGGCGAAAGATCGCTTGATTGTCCGCCGGCGAGTACATGTGCAAGACGTTGGAATACCAGATCACATCATAGTGGCCGGGAATGGTCTCCCGGGTAAAGTCGAGCGGCAGATAGGAAAGCCGACGGCCAGCCGGATGGGTCGCCGCGATTGCTCTTGCCACTTCCAAAGCAGCTTCACGATCGCAGACGGTGGCCTGCAATCGGGGATGACGAGCCAAAAACGCCAGCGCATAGGTCCCTGGACCTCCTCCCAGATCCAACAACGTCCTGGCCCTTCCCACTTTCACTTGTGAAGCGATGGCCGGCGCGAGCTCCAGGGTACGATAATGCATGGCCCAGGTAAACCGCCTTCTCCAGTCCGGATCGTCAGATGTCTCGCTCTTAATCGGTCTCCCCGTTTTTACTGCTTCAGGAAGACGAAGCCACTCGCTCCAGTGGTCTCGCACCAATGCCAAGTATTCTCGGCGATACGTGGGATGATGGGCATTGAGGGCCGTGGCCCCCACCTTGCTGTTACGATAGAGGGCCCCTTGTTTTTTCAGCACGCCGGCCATCGCTAAATTGCGGCAGAGAATCCCCAATCCTCGTTCACTAACCTTGAGCGTCTTGGCCAATTCGGGAATCGTCCAGGCACGATTGCCGATCACGGTGCAGAGATCCAACTCCAACGCCGCCAGCAAAACGAACGGCAGCCGGTACGCCGACACCGCTTCTCGAAATTCGGTAAAGGTGGTGATCGGCGGCTTCACCGCATCCCCCCGATCTGACGCTGACACCACCGTAACAGGTCCTGGACCCTGGCCGGATCGTCCATATCAATGACGTGGGTGAACACCACTGCCACAAACTCATCGGTCATTTCAGTTGTTTCAACAAACCCCGATTGCAAGAGGAGCGGACGAAATCGCGATACGGCCGGCTGCAAATAGTACTTGACTTGTTTAGCTACCTCGTCGGTTCCAAGATCTTCGGCCGTTCCTTCGGACATCAAGGCCATGACATCTTCCATGGCGATTCCATATTGGCAGACCACGGTCCCCTCCGGTCTCACCTCCAACAACCAACCATCTGTTCCTAACTCCATCAGCAAAGGACCGCCAGATTCTAGCTCGGACATCTGGGGAAAGGCCTCTGTCAACGCAATGCGTAACCGGCTCCAAGCCGAGGTTTGCCGCTCAATCATACGTGTGCCCCCCTGGGTAGGCACCGAGGGATGAGTTTCGGCCATCTCCTTCCGTCATACGAGCCCGCAGAGCCGCCAGCCGACGCGCGTTTTCATCCAGCTTGGGCAACCCATACTTGCGATCCATTTCCACAACCTGCTCAAGGAGCAAGACGGCATCGCGCCACCGACCCACCTCTTCGTAGCACTGAGCCAGCACATAGCGGGCTCCCCCCACGCGGAGTTCATCCTGTGATCGTTCGGCAATTGATTGGCTAGTGTGACAGCAGGCAATAGCCTCGTCATATCGTTTTTGGATCAGAAAGGTACGCGCCATCATGCGCCAGGCGTCAGCCATTCTCCCCCAGTCCCCCAATCGCCTGGCGAGCGCCAGCGACCGTTCATACCAGTGCACAGCTTCATCAAACCGACCGGTCTCGCGCGCCACCAGTCCGAGATCAGAAAAGAGCACCGCTTGGGCTGCTTCATCTCCGGCCTTCGTAAGAAGGTCCAACGCTTCTAGATAGTAGGCGCGAGCCTGGTCCCACTCTCCAGCATCGGCTTTCAAATTTCCCAAATTGGCAAGCGTGGCCCCGATCCCCCTCTCATCGCCGAAGATCTTTTGCAGTTCCAGGACCTCTTGATAATAGGATCGTGCGACTTCCCGTTGTCCGCTGACGGCGCACATGTTACCCAGGTTCCCCAGTGTCACGGCCAATGCCCGTCGATCACCGCTCAACCGATCGCATTCCAGAGCTTTGATGTAACAGACATACGCTTCCGTATAGAGTCCTCGGGCAAATAGCTCGTTGCCCCTACGGTTCAGCTCTTCCGACGATCCGCACCACGCCATCAGGGTGCTCCTTGGAGAAACCGTTGGACAATCCCTTTCGCACCGGTGAGAAGGGATACGCCGTCTCCCACCAGCAAACTATCAAATTCGTATTGGAGCAGACGACGAAGGCCCTCTTTGGCCTTGGCTTTGTCGACATACTTGTCGGCAGGCAACATGCTGACGTCGCCGGGTGGCTTGCCGATCAACGCGTCCCCCACAATCAACACTCCCCGTCCTTGCATGAGCAGGAAGGCTGATTCCCCTGGCGATTTTTGGTCCAAGAGTCCGATCACGAGCAGGCCGCCGGGCAATCGCTCACCGTCTCTGTATATGGCGTCGGGGATGATCTCTATGGCGGCCGCGTCGCGATCGGGCACAAAGAGCCGACCGCCAAATTCCCTTCGGCAGGCGTCAGCTTCGCGGACATGATCGCGATTCGTGATGAGCACCGCATCCACCCTGCCCCGGCGGCGAATGACCGCCCGCGCATCGTCGGTCAGCGGAGGAGGATCCACCACCACAGCCTGTCCCTCGAGTTCGAGGTACAACCCGTTAAAATCAAGCTGCTTTTCTTGAGAAAACCACGACCACTGCCAGATGCCAGGAAGAAGGTGTTTCATTGCGCAACTACTTTTGTGTTGGTTGGCGTCACGAGCCGCCTTGCCGTTCCTCAAGTGTGGCGATCGTCTCTTTCACAATCTTCATCACGTTCGCATGAACCTCGGTATTAGTCGGCAAATCCAAAATATCGTCTTCCAACAGGGTGAGGAACTTGCGGTTCGATCCTTTCGTCAACGAAATCAAGAAGCGGCTGTTCGAGGGAGCGGTAGGGATCACCACCTGCACGGTTGCATCCATGTTTTTGACCATTTCCAGCAACGTTCGTTTCCCTTCTTCAATCTCATCCATCATCTCACCCATTGGTGTTCTTCTTGCGCTCTTCTGTCCCTCTCCTCACCTTGTTCTCCTCACCTTGTGAACCGACCTCTCTCACACCCCCACGCCAATTGGGCAACCGGAAAATGCTCCGAAATCACCGTATGAGCCGCTTGAGCCCTCCAGTAGGACGTACCGCTTTAGCACACGGACGGTGCATCGTAGCATGGCATTTTTTGAGGGGGCAACCGGAGAAGGCCTGTGGAGGAACCGCCCATCAAGCCGTCAATTGATGGAAGAGCCGTCACGCTGGTTGAGCATGTCCTCAAGCTGCTGTTTGGCATCTCCCTCGAATCGAATGAATTCGACCCCGTATCGGTTCCCTTGCTGCCAGCGGATGATGCCCACTGAAATGACGATCGGCGGACGGGCTCCGGATGCTTGCACCAACAGGCGGAGCGACATCCCCACCGCCAACGGAACCGCACTCTCCATTTCACTACCGCCGATGGTCAGGTTTTTCAGCAAGCCCTTTCCGGAACACTCGTCCGTCACGAATGACACTTCGTAATCGACCGGGACACGAGGATTGGATCGTGATTGCATCGGACCATCGTGTTGCATGGTCGTGGCTCAGCGTGAACCGTGGGGACCTTCAAACAGCCCCAGTTGAATCTCCTCCGCGCGGGTGAACGGAATGGGATACCGCTCCGTAAAACAGGCCGTACAGTACCGATGGGGACTGCCCGGTGCCGCCTTGAGCATACCCTCGATGCTCAAATAGGCCAAACTGTCGGCGGTAATGTATTTGCGGATTTCTTCCATCGAATGATCGGACGCCACTAACTCCCTCTTGGTCGGCGTATCGATGCCATAGAAGCAGGGCGAGATGATGGGAGGAGAACTGATTCGCATGTGGACTTCCCGTGCACCGGCTTGACGGATCATCTTCACAATCTTTCTGCTCGTCGTGCCGCGCACCAATGAATCATCCACCACCACTACCCGTTTGCCGCGCAACACCTCGGAGACGGCATTCAATTTGACCTTCACCCCAAAGTGTCGAATCGACTGTTCCGGCTCGATGAAGGTCCGCCCAACATAATGGTTGCGAATCAGTCCCGTTTCGAAGCGAATGCCCCCACCCTCAGCATATCCCAAAGCCGCCGGCACTCCCGAATCCGGAACAGGAATGACGACATCGGCCGGCACCCATGATTCTTGCGCCAATTGGCGTCCCATTGCCTTGCGGATGGCATACACCGCCTCCCCCCCAAAAATTCTGCTGTCTGGGCGGGCGAAGTACACGTATTCGAATACACACATGGCTGGATCTACTGGCGGGAACGGTCGATAACTCTCTAGCCCTTGATCACTGATCAGGATCAACTCGCCCGGGTCAATTTCCCGCACATAGTCGGCGTCTAGGAGATCGAACGCGCAGGTCTCCGATGCTACGACCCAACTGCTCCGCAGCCTCCCCAGACACAGTGGGCGTAAGCCATAGGGATCGCGCGCGGCGATCAAACCGCGATCCGTCAACAACACGATCGAGAAGGCGCCGCGGACCCTGCTCAGCGCATCGATCACCCGGGCCAGGAAGGAATCGGCCTTGGAGTGGGCAATCAGGTGAATAATCACCTCACTGTCCGAGGTGGATTGAAAAATCGCGCCGTAGGCCTCAAGCTCGTTGCGCAATACCTGGGCGTTGATCAGGTTGCCGTTGTGCGCCAGCGCCAGATTGCCGAGCGCAAAGTTGACGGTCAACGGCTGGACATTTTTCAGATCGTTGCCGCCCGTCGTGGAATAGCGGTTATGGCCGATCGCCATGTGGCCGGGAAGTTTGTTCAGAACCGACTTGTCGTAGAGATCGGCAACCAGTCCCAAGCCCTTATGGACGAAGAACTGCTCCCCGTCGCCGGAGACGATGCCAGACGCCTCCTGCCCGCGATGCTGGAGGGCATATAGTCCTAGATAGGTAAGGTTGGCGGCCTCCTCGTGACCAAACACGCCGAAGACCGCGCATTCGTCGTGAAACTTGTCCCTCTCGTCCATCTCACGGCGGAAAGAGCCGGCCGCTACAACCGGCAACGGTTTCTTGGCGCAACGCGCCTGGAACCCTCTCTCCACGATTGGACCCCCTGCTCTGCCTATCCCCTACGCCTGATTGACCAGCCGTTCAAGGGAATAGGCCCACCGGTCGTACAGCGCGGACAAGGACACATCAATGATGGTTTCGTCCGAACGTTCACCGGCCAGCGAGATCACCAGATGATCACCGCCCACCGTGCCAATGACCGCCGCAGGCACGGTATGGGCTTCGGCCGCATCGAGAATCGCGCGCCGATGGGCCGGGTTGGCCGACACAAGAACCCTGGATTGACTCTCGCCAAAAAGCATGGCGTCCTTGCGCAACCGCCCCCTTTTCAATCGTACCGTTGCACCAAGGCGACGACCAGGAGCCGACAGACAACTCTCTGCCAGCGCCACGGCTAACCCGCCATCGGAACAATCGTGTGCCGACCGCACCAGCCCGTCACGAATCAAGTGCAGCACACAGTTGTGGAGGGCTTGCTCTGCCTCCAGGCTGAGAAAGGGCGGCGACCCTTGTTCTCGATTGTGCAGGGTTTTTAAATACTCGGACCCGCCGAGATCTTCCCTTGTCGTTCCCAGCAGAATAATGTCGTCGCCTGCTTCCTTGAACCACTGGGTCATCGCTCGATCAGCCCGGTCGAGCAAGCCCACCATGCCCACCATCGGCGTCGGATAAATCGACAGGCCATTGGTTTCATTGTAAAAGCTCACATTGCCACTCACGACGGGGATCTTGAGAGCTTCGCAAGCATCCGCCAGTCCTTCAACAGCCATCACGAACTGCCACATGATATCCGGTCGTTCCGGGTTCCCAAAATTTAAACAATCGGTCAAACCGATCGGCTCAGCACCCGAACAGACCAGATTGCGCGCCGCCTCCGCCACGGCGATCCGTGCTCCTTCATAGGGGTTCAACAGGCAGTAGCGACTATTACCATCGATCGTCGCAGCCACCGCCTTGTCAGTGCCCTTAATGCGCAGCACTGCCGCATCTGATCCCGGACGGACGACCGTGTTGGTTTGGACCATGTAATCATACTGTTCATACACCCAGCGTTTGCTGGCAATGGTCGGCGACTCCAACAACGACAGCAGCGCGGCGTTGGCGTCCTTGACATCCGGAATGAGGTCGTAATTCAGATTCGTCAACAGATCCTGGTAGGCTGGCGGCGCAACGGGGCGTTCGTACCGCGGCCCCTCGTCGGCGAGCGCCTTGGCTGGAATTTCCGCCACCACCGCCCCATGATCCAAGACTCGTAGGATTCCGTCGTCCGTGACCCTCCCGATCACCGCGACATCCACCTCCCATTTTCGGCAAATGGCGAGGCACTCCTCTTCTTTGCCGGCCTTCACCACCAGCAACATCCGCTCTTGGGACTCGGACAACATCACTTCGTAAGGGGTCATACCGGGCTCGCGTCGCGGCACATGGCTCAATTCTAACTCGATGCCCGTTCCCGCCCGAGAAGCCATTTCACACGATGAACTGGTGAGCCCGGCTGCGCCCATGTCCTGAATCCCCGTCAATAGCCCGGCCGCCATCATCTCGAGACAGGCTTCGAGTAGCAGTTTCTCTTGAAACGGATCCCCCACCTGCACGGTGGGGCGTTTGCGCTCCGCCTCGTTGTCGAACGAATCGGAAGCCATCGTGGCGCCATGAATGCCATCACGTCCGGTCTTGGACCCAACATAGATGACCGGATTGCCAATACCCGCCGCGGTGCCGCGAAAAAGCTTGTCCTTTTCGGCAAGGCCCAGACACATGACGTTGACCAGCGGATTGAAGGAATAAATGTCATTGAACACCACCTCGCCCCCCACCGTCGGCACCCCAACACAATTGCCGTAACCGGCGATGCCGGCGACCACTCCCCTCATCAAGCGCCGATTCTGAGCAGCGTGCAATTCC
>JANDJC010000024.1 GCA_024331045.1 Nitrospira sp. | reverse complement strand
ACCTTCGGCCCAGGAATGACGTCGTAGCGGAAGATGATTTGTTGGCTGGCCCTCCACAATTGGAGGACAGCTAGAAGTTCTCGACTGGGGACCAGATACTTTTCGATCGCATTGTCCACACCAGGGCCGAACATCTGCCTCGCATAGCCACGCGGACTGTGGCGCGGCGGGATGTAAAACCCGTTGGGCTCGGTTCCCCATTGTGGATAGAGGGGCAAGGCCACCTGCTCGACTCGGATCGCATAGTAGAGTGGGTGCCACCGGTCTTCAGCCCACAAGCCATCTTCTCCAATGCGGACTAAGCTCTGCATTCTGATCTTCCCGACACAGGCTGCCATGCACCGTGTTTCCATTGGCTCACCACCTGTGAGGGGATCTTTTCCTTCAATACGCGGGTAACAGGCAATACATTTCTCTGAAACCCTTGTTGTTCCTCGGTACATGGGCTTTTTATAGGGGCACTGCTCAACACATTTCTTGTATCCACGGCAGCGATTTTGATCGATTAAGACGATCCCGTCTTCCGGTCGCTTGTAGATGGCCTTTCTAGGACAAGCTGCCAAACACCCGGGGTAGGTACAATGGTTACAGATCCTCTGGAGATAGAAGAAGAAGGTTTCATGCTCCGGCAGACTGCTGCCGGTCATCTTCCACGGTTCATCCTTCGAGAAACCTGTTTTATCAATGCCTTCCACCAGGGCTCGCATTGACGTAGCTGTATCTTCATAAATATTCACGAACCGCCATTCTTGGTCTGTCGGAATATAGCCGATTGCAGCCTGGCCGACTTTGGCACCCGCATCAAAAATGGTCATTCCCTCAAACACTCCATAGGGTGCATGGTGCTTTCGTCCCACACGGACGTTCCACACCTGACCTCCGGGATTGACCTGTTCGATCAGTTGCGTAATTTTCACATCATAGAACTGCGGATATCCGCCATACGGCTTGGTCTCGACATTGTTCCACCACATGTACTCCTGCCCCTTTGAAAAGAGCCAGGTTGACTTATCGGCCATGGAACATGTCTGACAGGCCAGACATCGGTTAATGTTGAAGACAAAAGCAAATTGCCATTTAGGATGCCGCTCCTCGTAAGGGTAAAGCATCTTTCGTCCGAGCTGCCAATTATAAACTTCAGGCATTGTTTCCTCCTTCAGTGCCGAGATCCGTGTGCTTACTTTTTAAGTGCTGATTGCTCAGCACTGAACTAGTTAGACCTTGATCTTGATATGTTCACCTTTTAGCCACTTGATCATAAACTCATTTTCTTGACCAGGCGTGAACCCTGTCCGGACCGGCTCCCAAGGCCCACGAGCCCCAATTCCGCCATCCTCGGCTTTCGTAATGCGAATGAGACATTCCTTAGGAACAGTATTGATGGCATGGTGGTCAACCTGGTATCCCCATTTGAACTTCCAGGCAATGGCGTGTTTGCCAGGCAGCGAGTCGGTTTGATGCATTGGCATCAACCAGTTTCTGGTGAACGACTGCTGACATCCATACCGGAAGTTCGACTGATAGCCTGTATCGATTGCGATAGCCCGTCCGTCCGGTCTCGTTTCGTGCCCTTTTACCGACTTTGGCGTCGCAACGAACGGTGCATGTTTAGCCATTGTGACATGGTACGGATAAGCCGGGTTGTACTTCGCCCGAATCATCAGGCGGGCAACCTTGTAATAGGGATCGCTAGGCTTCCACCCTCGGTACGGGCGATCAACTGGGTTCCCATCGACATAGACATAGTCACCGTCGTTGATCCCTCGATCTTTCGCCGCCTGCGGGTTAATGTGAAGCTGATGCTCCCCTACGCCAGGAGTCCGTTTGTCCATTCGGTAAGGATCACCGAAGTTGGACTCGTAAATCTGCACCCAGTCGTTCACCGACCACTGACTGTGGACCCGATGACGAGTTTTGGGGGTGACACAGTAGAATTGGTACCCCTTTTCCCAAAGCGGGTTACTGTGCCGCTTGATCTCGTCCCACGAAAGTTTAATGTTCCGCACCGTCTTGTCGTCATGGTGCTGCGCGGTGATCGGAATACCATAGTCGTCCGGCCGAACATAGGGGTTAGTTGTAAAGATAGCATTCGGCAGGTACGGAGTCGCTTCAGGGCCTTCACGATGAGAGATGAAGTTTTCTCCGTACTCAATGGCCTCTGGTTCAGGCCGATAGGTTTCATATCGCCCGCTTCGAGTCCACATTGGCTTGGATTCGTTGGTTTCCTCCCAGAATGGATGACGCGGGTAAGTCCTGACCATGACCATCCAGCCCTTTTCGGACTTCAACATCACGTCTGCTGAGTAGCCATAGAATGTGCTGGATGCATCCAAAAGGCGCTGCGCATAGACGTCAACACGATTGGCATAGACCATCGCGAAGTAATCTTTCATCCGTTTATCGCCGGTCATGTCGGATAGTTTCGCCGCCACTCCGGCAAACGTATCAAGGTCGTTACGGGTATCGTATAGAGGCCTGATCCCACCTTTCCAGATCTGAACCCATGGATTAGAGACCGTGATGGTCATCTCCGGGTAAGTAAACTCCATCCAGGAGTTACAGGCAAAGGCGATGTCGGCATGGTTGATGTCCGAAGTCATCTCAATATCTTGAGTGATGATGCACTCGATATTGGGATCGACGTTCTTCACCATATCATAGTGGTGCTTCGCGTTATTAACCACATTGACATTGGTGACCCACCGGAACTTGCTCGGTGTCGGCATGTGGGTCTTCCCCGTAAAGACCTTACGTCCATACTTCGGCGTATTAACAATCAAAGCCGTATCACCATGGTTCCAGTAACCGACTTCTTCACCATAATAGTATGATCTGGTGTGGATCTCCTTTCCATGAGCATTGGGATCCAGCGTGATATTGAAAGGATCCTCTCCCGTATGAACGCTCAGACCAGCCCCTGACCATGGCGTGGCGGTCCAAGCACCGGCCTTGTAGTTGCCAGCCCATGTGTGCTGTCCCGTGCCAAACTTCCCTACATTACCCGTGATAATGAGAACCATCGCGGCTCCACGGGCATTGATGGTCTGATGGAAGTAGTGACACGTTCCCTCGCCATTGTGAATCGCAGCCGGTTTAATCGTTCCAGAATCTCGAGCCCACCGAACGATAAGATCTTTCGGCGTTCGAGTGATCTGATGTACGGTATCGAGGTCATAATCCTGGAAATGAACCATGTACATTTGCCAAATGGGCATTGCATCGATTTCACGCCCATTGAGCAACTTGATTCGATACGTTCCCGTTAAGGCAGCATCGATTCCACTGTTGAGGTAATGCCAGCCCACTTGCTCTCGATGGAGCGGCACCGCCTGTTTCTTATTGAGGTCCCATACCATCATGCCACCCAAACGCTGGATTTGCTCAGGCTTGAGTGACTGGATGCGACCGGAATAGCTCTTCGAGAAATCTGGGAACTTATAATCCGGAATCACATCGCGAGGATCCAAATATTGAAGCGTATCCGTCCTTATCAGAATGGGTGCATCGGTAAAGGCTTTTAGAAAATCCACATCGTGCATGTTTTCATCGACGATGATTTTCATCGCACCCAAGAACAGCGCACCGTCAGACTGAGGCCGAATCGGCATCCAGTAGTCAGCTCGGTACGCAGTCGGGTTGTACTCCGGTGTAATCACAACCACTCGAGCACCCCGCTCAATACATTCAAGCTTCCAGTGGGCTTCCGGCATTTTATTTTCAACAAAGTTCTTGCCCCAGCTTGTATTCAGCTTGGAGAACCGCATATCTGACAAGTCGACGTCAGACCCCTGCACCCCACACCACCAAGGATGGGCCGGATTTTGATCCCCATGCCAGGTATAGTTGGACCAATAGCGCCCTCCCTGGGCCTGATCAGGACCAACTTTCCTAATCCACGTATCCAAGAGCGCATTGATGCCACCGTTCATCCTTGTATTGCCCATCTTTCCAATAATACCCAGCACTGGCATTCCAGCCCGATGCTTGAAGCAACGGGTACCAGCTCCCTTCATCATCTCGATCATCTCAGGGGCATATCCCTGCTCACGGAGACGTCGGGCGCCAGCTTCACCGCTGTATCGGGTGGCGATAATGATCATGGCCTTCGCCGCATAGGTGAACGCCGTATCCCACGAGACGCGGAGCATGTCATCAAGGAACCGACTATCAAACTTATACTTCCGCTTGGTCTCTGGCGTGAGCTCTGGCGCGCCATCATCCATCCACTGTTTCCACCCTTTCCGCATCAAGGGCCCCTTTAAGCGATACGGACCATAGACACGGCGATGGAACGTAAACCCCTTGAGGCACATGCGAGGGTTATGCGCAAAGGTCCCTCGATTCCCATAGAGGTCTTCGTAAGTCTGGTGGTCATAATTTTGCTCCACGCGCATGACCACTCCGTTCCTCACAAAGGCACGCACACGGCACGCGTGCGTGTCATTGGGAGAACAGACCCACGTAAAGGACGAATCATAGCGATACTGGTCATGATAAACACGCTCCCATGACCGATCCGGATACTCTCCTAGCGGATTACCAACTTCAATTACCGGCTGCAATGCCGTCAGCGCCAAGACCTTATCTGCGACTGCTACAGCAGCAACCGTCCCAGCCGATACTTTTAAAAACTGCCTCCGAGATAAGAACATCGTTAATACCTCCTGCCCAGTTTGGAGATCAGATTACTTGGAATTTTCTTCACTAGATTCAGGTCCTCTTTCTTCGGATCTTATGTTTTCTAGGGGGTGACCCATAGTTCTCAACTCCCACCCCTCCTCTCCTCTGAAGTGGGAGAGGTGACAGCTTTTTACTCGCTCTTCAAATTTCAAACTTTGAACCCCCACACTTTACTCCCCAGAAGCCCACGGGACAATATTGGACCATAATGACCCTCGACCGTGCCTACTAAATAAGCAAATGGCGAGCCACAGAACTTATTTGGCGATCTGAAATATAAATTGCTGATAGTAAAATGTTTTTTGTTTTCTTGAAGGAAAATGATCGTTATGGGTACTCAGTTGATTGGGTTGTAGTTGTAGCATGTCTCCCCCTTATCTTTACGGAATCTTTACGGATTCAAACTACAATGTTAAGTAAAACAATTATTTACGATTGCATTCCGACTCAAACTAGAATGTCACCAAATGGTAACAATATGGTGAGTTGTTTCTGGTTTTCTTTGCGTAGGTCTGGCTACGGGCTGATATCAGGGAGTTCGGATCAGAAACCAGCTATGGTTAATCTGGATCAATCCTATGCCTATGGACCCTCTTCTTCAAAGGAGAAATCCCACTACTTTACATTCAAAATTAAAATAAAAAATTCTATTGTTTCTATTGTTCCTACCCATTCCCATTACTCTCATTACTTTTCAGGAGTTCCTCAAAAACGATCGCTATCCCTAAGTACACCGGTTCTCCAGTTCTGGTTCTGGTTCTATCGTGGGCCAGCCAACTGAGAACGAAACGTCAACGTAGGGTTGGTACCTGTCCGCCGTTCGAAATTCCGTTGGAAAGCCACTGGCCAGCCCCGCCCACCACAACCAGACTTCTACCAGACCCAGCCTCTAACCAGGCCTCTGCTTGACTCCCACCCAAATGGTCAGTACAATCAGCCACTTCCTTGACTACGCTCGTCTGATGAGCGGGAATAGCTCAGTGGTAGAGCATCGCCTTGCCAAGGCGAGGGTCGCGGGTTCAAATCCCGTTTCCCGCTCCAATTCCCCTCTGCAGATCACTCTTGCTAGCGAATCGCGTTCGATTCCTTAATTCTCCCAGCCTCTGTCGGGCGAGATCGTATTCCTCCAGTGTCAAGGGGACTTTCCCAAATCGCTCTTTGCAATAGAGGGTCGTGATGGCTTCTACCATCGATGAGACCTCCGCCCATTGATGCCGTACGATGTTTACGAATTGGAGTGGCCCTAGAGGGGTCGGTTTCTGCAGTCCCTGCGCAGATAAGTAGGAGAGCATTTGTTCATAGAGCTGTGTAACGGGGCCACCCGCGCGCTCGTTCTCCTCTTTCATTCCCAAGGGCTTCCCTTGCGATCGTTTGCGGAACAGCCACATGGAGCGCAAGAGTCCTAACAGGACGAGAACGGTGAACCCTGTAGCAACCGCTTGACCGAGTGTCGCGGTGACCAAAAGGCTCACGGACTTTTCCATCAACCCTGTGATCGTCTCTAGCAAAATCTGAAAAGACTCGCGCACCTTGTGACCGATGGCGGCACCACCAGTCTGGACACCTTGGACAATTGCAAGCTGATCGGCCGCGCTGTACTGCACGACAACACGATTCCACCGAAGTTGAAGGTGATCTATCAACCTCGTCCAGGCCAGCCACAGACCGTCCGCCGAGGCAACATTCTCATCACCAGCGGGTGTTGGATCCATGACAATCCAACCTGAATGGGGCAAGTAGATTTCGACCCATGCATGGGCATCCTGTTGCCTGACTACATAGTAGTTGCCATACTCGTTCCACTCTGTTGCCAGAAACCCTGTTACCAAACGCGACGGCACACCAAGGGTCCGCATCATGATGGCCATCGCCGTCGCATAATGCTCACAGTATCCCGTCTTTCGCTTGAACAAGAATTCCTCCAACGGATTGGTGTGATCGGAAACAGGGAGCGCAAGGCTATACCGATAGTGCCGAGCCAGATAATCCTGAACCGCCATCGCCTGCTCATACGGCGTGCGGGCATGCTGAGCAACCGTGCGGGCCAACGCCGCAATGCGATCCGATGTGGGAGGAACCTGCGTAAAATACCGGAGAAACTCCTCGGGATATTGAGAGGGAAACGACGAGGGGTGAAGATCAGCCGGGAGAACGGTGGTTGGGCGCGAAACCGCGGTGTATTCGAGAGGGTTCGCGACGGGAACCGGCAGGTAGAACGAACCGCCTCCGTCAACCTGTACCGCCGGCAGTTTGCCACTGACTGCTTCCATAAACGGAGCGCCAAATAACACGGGGGTATCGAGGGGCTCCAGGAGAATCCGTTGTCGAGAGAGGAGTTCGGGAGCCATTTGCTCCCCGCCCTCTTGTCCCTGCAAAGCGAAGATCCCCTGGGTTGTTTGACGAATCGGCCATCTGCGGCCCAAGCGATTGACCCACGACCGACCATCATAGTGATCGAACGTCATGCCTCGTAAATAGAGCCCTTTTCTTTCAGGAATGGCCCGATCTGGCAGTTCGACTCTCATCACAATGCGCGGGTCCAACTTAATGGGCCCGAGGGCCCCTAAGTTCACGGAATCTGAGAACCCCGCGGTGCGAATGACCGCCCCATCGTCATTGTGGTAGGACCTCGTCTCAAGACGCGGCAGAGCATAGAACAGAAGGACGGTCAGGCAAAGGACAGCCAGGGCAAGGCCACTGGCCATCTGGAAAAAGCAAGCCGCTACTTTTTCCTCTCCGTGCTCGAATCCAGATGGGCATGTCGTCTGCTGCCTCGGCGTCGTGGCAAAGGTTGTAAACGGCTGATTGCCCCTCTGTCTTGTCATCCCATGAAGGAACAGGGTCCAAACCCCTAACGCCAAATAGGCGATAAAAAGAGGAACGTACCAAAGATCAGCCCTCAGGGCCGCCGCCAACATCATGACCACCGTGATCGCGTGAAGGTGTAAATAGTCTCCTCTGTCCCGGAGACGAAACAGCTTCATGATCATAAGGACCATCAGGAAGCGGAGCCCCGCGTAAAGCAGCTCGCCCGACGTCAGACTCTCCACCACAAACCCGAAGAACGCGGCGAGAACAAGAACGTTCCAGGTGACAGCCGAACGCACCACCTGTGGCACTGAGAACCAGCCGGCCATCGCTCCAACAGCCCTCGCAAAAGAGACGAGCAGCGCCACCGTCGTGAAGAAGACCAGCCAAGCAGGCAAACCTGTTCCAAGGGCGAGCGCGACAAATGAGACCCCGGCCCAGAGAATGGAACTGATGCGGAACGCCTGCTCAAGAGACATAGGGACCTTTCTCCAAGGCCTCTACATCGAGAACGGAGACAAGCTCCCGCGCAGCTGGAATTGGAGCCTGACACCACGCACGCACAACAATGATCGCCCCTTCAGGCTCGCTATCTGGCAGCCACAGAGGATCGGGGGGAGGTGACATCATTGCCTTGCTTGGCGTTTGACGTTCACAGAGAGCCAAGATCCGAAGCAGTTCAACCTGATGGGCATCGCCATAACCAAAGGGAGAGCAAACTGACCCCACGACCAATCTGAGCCAATAGCCCCGCCTTATCAGATGACAAACCAGCGCAGCTGCGAGAGCAACGGCGTCCTCAAACAGAGCGTCGTGACTGTCCGGGGCGAGCGGGGATAGATGAATCGTAGCCCGGCGTTCTCTGTCTTCCTCTGTTTCTCGAACGATCAGTTGGGAGGTTTTGGCCGTGGTCAACCAGTGAATGGTCCGCGAGTCGTCCCCCGGCTGATAAAGGCGGAGATTGTACAGATCGCTGCCGTATCCCTTTCGATGAACACTCCGTTCACGACCGGCCTTTAACACCTCTCGCATAAACCACTCCGGCAGGGGCTTCAAAGGGGGGCACACGGGAACGGCGGCGGAGGATGGGTAATAGGCCGTCTTGTCGAAGAACCCAAAGGGGAAGGTGGTTGAAACCTTCACTCCCCTCAGTTTCAGCAACCCCCGTCTTGATGGGACCAGAGTGTAATTGAGAATACGGCTTGCCCCCGAGGGGAGATGCGGGACGACAAGCCCTCGGTTAAGCTCGCTCCAATCGGCGGCTACATCCATCAGCCGTAGAGCATAACAGGGCCACCATCGTTTCTGGTTCTTGATCACGAGGGCAACTGGCGATGGCTCGTTCGCATACAGCAGGTCCGGCAGGTGACGGCCGATCTCCAATCGGCGTAACGAGAATACCGCTGCCAGTGCGGAGACTGCCAGGGCACTCATCATCATGGAGAGCAAAAGATAAAAGAGATTGTTGCCGGTATGGACTGCCACCACCCCAATGGCCAGAACCAGCAAGGAAAAACAGCCCCCCTCGGAGGTGAGCCGTATCGATTGCCGGATGGGCCGTTCTCTTGCTAAGCGAATGTGCATCGCCACTGGCTGCCCATCACCGCTCCAGTTTGTCGCACCAGCACCGTGCGGCAGGGGAGGTCACGCCCGTCGGCTTTTTGTATCAAACAGGAACGGGAACTGAATCAACAATGTCTTGGATAATGCGTTCAGCATGCTCAAAATTTTGCAAGACGAAGCCCTGTGGCCGAGCGACCATCACCCGGTGAGACAGAACGATTGGCGCCAGCTCCCTGACGTCGTCCGGAAGGCAGTAGGTTCTGCCGCGCACCAGTGCCAGTGCCTTGGCCGCCCGGGAGAGAGCCAGCCCCCCTCGTGGACTCACTCCTAAAGACAATAGTTCTGTGTGTCGCGTCGCTTGCACGATGGAGAGGATGTAATCCGTGAGGCTTTCGTCCATGAACACGTGATCGGCTCGGCTTTGCAGGGCGAGAACCTCTTGAGCCGTCACAACCGGCTGAAGTTCCTCGGCCGGATGCAGGGAGGGAGTGCGTGCCAAGATTTTCTTTTCCTCCTCCGGCGCGGGATAGCCGATCCGGAGCCTCATTAAAAAGCGATCGAGTTGGGATTCCGGCAAGGGAAAGGTTCCGTGATATTCGGCGGGATTCTGCGTCGCAATGACCATAAACGGCTGACCCAAGGAGTACGTCTGATTCTCCACGGAAATCTGCGCTTCGCTCATGGCCTCCAATAAACTGCTTTGTGTCTTAGGCGTGGTCCGATTGATTTCATCAGCCAACACAATGTTGGCAAAGATCGGGCCACGCACAAACTCAAACGTCTGCTTCTGGCGATTGAAGATGGAAACGCCCACAATGTCCGAAGGAAGAAGATCGCTGGTAAATTGGATGCGTTTGAATGAACAGTCTAGCGACCGAGCCAAGCTATGGGCCAAGGTGGTCTTGCCGACACCGGGGACATCTTCGAGAAGCAAATGCCCCCTCGCCAAGAGACAGACGATCGTCAGTTCAATGGCATGAGGCTTGCCCTTGATGACCCGAGCAATGTTGTCTTGAATCGATCGGATCGCCTCTGTTGAATTCATTTTAAAAAGCGATATCAGAGGTACGCCGTGATTCGCCCATACTCAGGTCACTCGAAGTCTAGCAAAGGGTCGGAAGGTGGTCAATTTTTCTCCCTTCTCACCGCTCCAGCGACAAGGCAACGTGTGACGACACAAGAGGTCGCGCGCCCAGCCGACACCACACCGAGTCTTCTCCACATCCTCACTGCCTCTCTAGAGATAAATTGAGGGAAGGGCTGTTGCACGGAGGATGCGGTCACCTCTCCTTTTCATGGAATCGAGTGGATCATCTCCGCTGGGGGAGATCGTCCCTCCAGGGTTGCTCTTCTGGACTTCGCGAACGAAAGCGCGGCTTTATCGAGATGGAAGCTGGCGGGATGGGAAAATCGCAGAAGCTCCCTTTCGCCGGGTTTGATGTGCGACGTCGATTTCTTCGTTCGCTGCATCCGTTCTTGCCTCTAAGAACGGCAGCTCAGGGCTAGTTCCTGCTTAAGCCCCTCCGTCTTAGACCACTCCGGCTCCAAAGGGCCAATAGCATGCTGGCTTTTCTCCACCGGCTCTTCAGAAGACCAGCCAAAGGACCAGCATCGTCCTGGCGGTGTGCCGCCAGGCCCGCTAGCCCCAGCCAAAGAGCACTGCCGCGGCGGGAAGTAGCCCACGGGAAGTAGCCTAACGCTCACGACGTTGTCGTTGCCCAATGCTCCCGCCGTCAAGTGGGCACGCAGGCCGGCGGTAGCAGGATGCACGTGACCTGCACCGTCGAGAACAGACCGACGAGGGAGCCATGATTCCTCCGATGATCAATACACGGAGGCCACTGACAGCGTGGAGAGGCGGCTGGCGCCACAAGGCGCGATCAGGGTGAAGCGGTGATCGATACTGCCAGACTTATTATAGTTCGCCACTGTGATCCGTCGTACGCTTCCCCGACCTTCTAGTAAAGGGCAAAGAAAGGAAAATGGACCGTCGCGTGCGCACAACGTACGTACATTGATGAAGCCTAGAGGGGCCAGGCATGTGCCAGAGAGGACTGCCAGACAGCGCTCTTGTCCCCCCTTCGGCAGTATGATAGGAGTGGACCATGGCCGAGACACATCTTGCTCTCCCCCTCCTCTGCCATTGGAGATCCTGCCCCCCACGAAGGGCGGTTTTCCAAAGGGCCGTTCTTGCTCTCTTGCTCGCCGTGGGCCTCGGCTGTACTCAGCACGGGGGCCTCAGCCGTCCCTCAGAGTCGCCCCAAGACGAGGCCGCTCACTGGCGACCGTGGCAGGTGCTGGAGACAAAAACGGGACGGCTGCTCTCCACTGCCGAGTGGTTGAATGAGTTGACCCTCCATGACGTCATATACGTGGGTGAGGAGCACTACAATGCGCACCACATTGAAGCCGCCTTGCGAATTTTAGAGCACTTGCGATCCAACGGAATTCGGCCCGTCATCGGCATGGAAATGTTCGGATGGGATGGCCAGGAGGCGTTGGACGACTATGTATCGGGCAAGAACCTATCGAAAAGCGATTTCCTGGCGCAGGTCCGATGGACTCAAAATTGGGGAGGAGCGTTTGAAGATTATGAGCCGCTGGTGGCCTTCGCCCGAACCCACGGTTTGTCCGTTCTGGCCATGAACCCCCCCAGACCATTGATCCGTCAAATCGTCAAGGTCGGTCTGGCTGAAGCCCGGAAGGATGCGGAATGGCGACGGTGGGGACTTGATAAAGAAGAGATCGTTGACGATCCAGCCTACCGCGCACGGATCTTCGATCAGATTCAGCGCTGTCACGGGGGAGGAAGCAAGGATCATTTTCAATCGATGTACGAGGCATCCATGGTCCGCGACGAGGGAATGGCCATGACGATCGCGAAGAGCCTGGATAACCTGCGCCGGTCTGAGGAAAAGGCCCGTCGGGTCATCGTGAGCTACACGGGAGGGGGCCATATCCAATACGGACTGCCCGTTCCCCAACGTGTGGCCAGACGGTTTCCCGGCCCCATCAAGCAGACGACCGTCTACCTCATGTCATTCGACGGCAACAAGACCGACGAGCTTCGTGAACAGATCCACGAACGGATTGCGGACTATGTCTGGCTAACGCCGATGAGCAAAAAGGGTCCACCCCAACGTTGCCGGTAACATCCTCCGGTGTTCCATCATTTCTCTGCCACTCAGCCACTCATTTCTCTTGAAAATCCTTCCTTTCTTGACAGCACTGACCAGCCTCGGCAGACTAAGGCCGTTCGTGGAGTGGGATCATTTTGGCGAAACCGATGCGGCACAAAATTGCGTGCAGCGCCGACCGATTGGGGTTGCTCGATCCTCACATGATCGAGTCCATCGCTACGCCCAACGCCTACCACATGGGGCGCCAGTATGTGGCAGAGAACCGCGTCCGCATCGTTGAAGCGGACGACATACAGATCTCGGCGGCCGTCATTGGTCACTCAGGGCTCTACGAGCAGACGATCAGACTCAAGGATGGTCATCTGCTTTCCAAATGTTCCTGTACGCTTTCCGAAGAGCCGATGTGCCGGCATTGTATCGCGGCTCTACTCGAATATCATCGATGGACTCAACCGCGACAATCGCAAAAAGCCAAGGCTAGCCGTTCTTCATCAGAAGACGCCGCTCCGGCACCCGCTTCCTCCTCGACGTCATCTCCGGTGCCCAATGTTACTTTGAGCGAGGTCTTGCAATTCGTGGCCTGGCTTGAGCCAGCCTTCAAAGCCATCGAGAGTGGCTCGGACCTCCCATCCCCCCCTCAGTTGCCCCCTGGCGCTGTTGCGAGTTGGATCACCAACATTACCAATTTGGAGGTTCGCCAGCGTGAAAACCAGCAGGCATTGCAAAACCTCCAGGCAGAAATGAGAGATCGCGATGCCTACCTCGATCGACTGTCCCAGCAACTCCAAGTGTCAATCGCGGAAGCTAAAGCAGCCCAACTCGCCATCCAGACGTTGCAACGCGATGTGGCCCGTTACCAAGAGATCCTCGGCCGTGCTTCCGGTTTGATCAAGGACATCATCGGGCAGGAGGCACAGATTCGATCGACCGCACACGAGCTCCTTGAAAAGACCTCCCATCTAGACTCGCTCACAACATCCTTCCATGAATTGACCGACCTCCTCCACCTATCACTGAATCAAGCGAATGCCAGCAAGTAGCGCGAGACGTTCGCTTGGGATTTATCCTTTGGTTTCCTCCTTACACCTTCTACAAAACAGCCTCTTGCGCCCCGTCTCTTCGTTTGAGTACAATTCGCCTCGCTCTCCGTGAGCGAAGAGTGCCGCGGTGCCTTGTCTCATTGCGTTGGAGGACGACGATGAAAGCAGACTGGAAAGAGAGAGGGTTGTTTGTCGTAGCCGCGTGGCTTCTGGCACCTCTTCCGGCGTTAGCGAATGCCCCTGAAGGGGCGCCGGACTATAGTGGTATTACCGCTTTTTATTACACGTTGATCGCCGTGGTCCTGGGCTACGGTGTCTATGATACCTTTTTCAAGAAATCCTGATCGCCTTGCCACTCCCAGCAGCCACGTGGTCGATCACCTCGTTCGCGGGAGGAGCAGCAGCGGGGTCCCTTCAATAAAGGGAAGAGTGGATGTGAAGCGGCGGGACGGGAAGTGGTGATCGCGTTTTTCTCGCTTTCCGCCGGTGGTCCTCCAGAACTGGGATCAGCACTTTGAGTACCTGCTCAACGACGATTTTATAGCCCTCTCCCGTAGGGTGGATCCCATCGGCCTGATTGAGAGCAGGACGGGCGGCGACTCCCTCCAAAAAAAAGGGGATGAGTGGAAGATGGTATTGCGCTGCCAGGGCCGGGTAAATGGCTTCAAATTGTTTCGTATATTCTTCTCCGTAGTTCGGTGGCAGTTTCATTCCCGCTAGAATGACTGTCACGTTGGCTTGCAAGAGTTGTTGGATGATGTGGGCGAGGTTCTCCCTCGTCTGCTCAAGTTTCAGCCCTCTCAACCCATCGTTCGCTCCCAATTCAAGAATGACGATCTCCGGCTTGGCTGAAAGCACCCAGCTCACACGCCGAAGCCCACCGGCCGTCGTCTCACCACTGACTCCAGCATTGATGACTTGATACTGAAAACCATGTTCCTCTAGCCTCCTTTGGAGCTGAGCCGGATAGGCCTCTTCCCTTGTGACCCCAAGCCCGGCGGTGAGGCTGTCGCCGAAGGCGATGATTCGTGGTCTGCCTTCCGCAGTCCCAGATGATGCCTGCCCTTGCGGAGGGTCCCATAAGAAGAGAACGGCTATCGCCAAAAGGCAGAGTCGAGAAACGTACCGGGTCTTCGTCATGAGAGGAGACGCTGGCCCATTACCGCAATGGGTACAGTATAATGTTCTCCACGTCGATCCTCCAAGTCGATCATCCAAATAATGTGGTGATATCTCCCTATGATTCTGCTCCAGAACGTGTCCATGACCTTGAGAGCAGCCGGTCGGCCTGTGGACATTTTGAAAGCAATTTCGCTTGAGATTCCGGCCCAACAATCCGTCGCCATTGTCGGGCCCTCAGGAAGTGGGAAATCCACCCTCTTGGGGCTCATGGCTGGCCTTGATCGCCCCACAAGCGGCACCATTATGCTCGATGGAACCAACATCACCACCCTTTCTGAAAAGCAACTGGCTCGATTCCGACTCCGCCACATCGGCTACATTTTCCAATCCTTTCACCTCATCCCCACCCTGACAGCTTTAGAAAATGTGTTGGTTCCTCTTGAGTTAAGCGAGGCGCGGCATGCTGCCCAGCGCGCGGCCGAGTTATTGAAGACCGTAGGGCTGTCAGATCGTATGGACCATTACCCCGCGCAATTATCGGGTGGCGAGCAACAGCGGGTCGCCGTGGCCCGTGCGTTTGCCTGCCATCCACCCATTCTCCTGGCTGATGAACCAACGGGGAACCTTGATAGCGCGACCGGTGCTCAGGTGATCGATCTACTTCTTTCCTTTCACCGAGACTTCGGGACCACTCTTGTCCTGGTCACTCATGATCACACCTTAGCCACCGCGATGCAACGAGTGATCGGACTGCGCGACGGGCGCCTGGAGTCAGACTCGCTCTCGATCATGCTCGACCCCGCTCAATCCCCCTCTTTCTGCACGGGAGAAGCGCGATGACGCTCCGCTCCCTTGGATATCGTCCTGACAGTGTCAAGGACCCCTTCTCGGGATGATCCCCTTCATCTTCAAGATGGCGTGGCGCGAAACCCGCGCAGCCTGGCGCCACTTCCTCTACTTTCTCGTGTGTGTAGCGATCGGCGTGGGAGCGATGACGGGCGTTTCTCTGTTTGGACACAGGATGGAGCTGGTCGTCAACCAGGAAGCCCGCAGCCTGTTAGGCGGCGACCTTGAAATTTGGCTGACCCGTCCGCTCAGCGAGCATGGCCAGATGATCCTCTATGCGCTCCGCGAGCAAGGTGTAACCATTACCCATGTCACCGAACTCGTGGCAATGGCTGCCTCGACGGTCTTTTCTGTCGGACACCCAACACAAATCGTGGAGCTGAAAGCCGTCGAGCCGTCCTACCCTCTCTATGGCTCCCTCCACCTGGATCCCAATAGCAAGTTGGTCAGTCTTCTCAACCTGCCTCCACAGCAGTGCCCGGTCCCTCCCTGTTACGGGGTCGTGGTTCAAGAATCGTTGCTCATCAGAATGGGGCTGACCGTGGGGGATCGGATCAAGATCGGCGAGGGATGGTTCCTCATTACAGGACTTGTTCGAAGTGAACCAGATCGGATGGCCAACATGTTCAGTTTGGGGCCTCGCGTTTTCCTGTCGCAAGAAGGGCTCCGCACCACGGGTTTGATCAGGTTGGGTAGCCGCCTCCGTGAGCGGTACTTGCTGAAGCTGCCCCCGTCGATGTCCGCCGACTCCCTTCTCCCAGACCTCCAGCACCACCTTGCCCGCGAATCTCCCCGTATCACGGATGCTCGCCATGCGCAGCCGCAATTGAAACAGTCTCTAGAGCAACTGACTCGCTACCTGGGCTTGATTGGGTTGACGGCGCTGTTCGTCGGAGGAGTGGGAATCGCCACCTCGGTCCATGCCTTCGTCCGAGAAAAGCTGATGACCATTGGGATTCTCAAGACTATTGGCGCGGATTCCCCTGTCATTTTCTGGATCTATGTGTTGCAGGCCATGATCCTCGGCATAGGAGGCAGCATTATCGGGCTATTGCTGGGTACTGCTCTTTATCGGGGGCTGCCGTGGCTCTTGACGGTGCTGCTTGATTCATCGCTGCTCAACCAGTTGGGCATGACAACGGACAAGATGAGCGTCTCTTCCATCCCTCTTCTCAAGGGGCTGGGACTCGGAGTCCTCTCATCGTTACTCTTCGCCCTCTGGCCTCTGCTGACCGTCCGGGAAGTCAAGCCTGCGTGGATTTTTCGCCGCGAGGTCGATCCTCTGGGCTCTTGGGATCCTCAGAGGACCTTACCCCGATGGAGAAGGGGAATGCCGCTTGATCGCGTGACCTTGCTCACGTTGGCGGGAATCGGTGTTGGGTTGGTTCTGTTGGCCCTGTGGCAGGCCGGCTCGTGGAAGATCGGCTGGTTGTTCATCCTCTCATTTGGAGCAGCAGTCCTGCTCTTGACCCTCTCAGCCCGTCTCGCACTTTGGCTGTTGAAGCGATGGCGGGGACCGGCCCTTCTTCAATTTCGCCACGCCATCGGCAATATCAAGCGACCGGGAAGTCAGCTTGTAGGGATCACGATCGCGGTGGGCATGGGAGTCATGGTGATGGCGACTGTCGCGCTCGTCGAGCGGTCCTTGCTTCATCAGGTGAACGAGCAACGGCCCGTCGACTCCCCTTCCTTTTTCTTCATTGACATTCAGCCGGATCAGGCTGAGGCCTTTCTTCGACTGTTGCGCGAACGATCAGGCGACCCCTCGCCTCGTTTGACCCCCTTGGTTCGTGCCAGGCTCTCTGCCCTCAAGGGTATTCCCATTGCTGTTGAGACGATCCCTGACCGCGAGGAGCGCACTGATCCCCGCGACCAGCAGAAGGAAACGCGCCGCACATGGTTCCTCACCCGCGAATACGCCCTGACTTTCCTTCAGGACCTCCCTAAAGATAACACCATCGTGCAGGGCGAATGGTGGAAACCCGATCAAGTCTTTACGAAACCTCTTGTTTCTATTGAGGAAGACGCCGCACGACAACTGGGTCTGACCATTGGCGATTCGATTGAAGTGGACATCCATGGCATCCCCATAACAGGAGAAATTAGTAGCATTCGCCATGTTGAGTGGAGCAATTTCTCCACCAACTTTTACATGATTTTTTCTCCCGGTTCTTTGGATGGGGCCCCCCACACCTATGTCGCTACGGTTCGCGTCACTCCATCGGAGGAGGTATCACTCCAGCAGGCCGTGGTCGCCTCCTTCCCGAACGTGACGGCCATTAATGTTGGGGATGTCCTGAATAGTTTCTCCCAGGTCATGGATCGACTGACGCTGGCCATTGAAGCCGTGGCTTCGTTTTGTGTTCTGGCCGGTGGCTTGGTCATGGCCGCAGCCTTGGCTGCGACGCGCTACCGACGGCTCTATGAATCTCTGATCTTGAAGGCTCTGGGAGCGAGCAGAGGAGTCCTCGTGCAGATCTTCGCGATTGAGTATGCCTTGCTGGGGGCAGTAGGAGGAGTGGCGGGGCTCTTGCTGGCAAGCGCCCTTTCATGGGCCACCCTCTCGTTCATCTTTGACCTGAGGTGGTCCTTTGAACCAGTCATTCTCTGTGTCAGTCTCCTTGCAACCATAGTCCTCACTACCACGGTCGGCTTTCTCAGCACATACCGTATTCTCGGACAGCCCCCCCTGTCCGGCCTGCGCGACGAATGACGAACGCCTCTTCAACCGTGTAATGCCTCATGATACGAAATGGACTTGTGAGCGGGGGCAACAGAATTGGCAAACGATCAAAGAACAATTCCGACCTTCCCTCCTGGCAACTCTCAAGTCCAGTACCATGCTTGCCCCCTTGTTTACGAAAGCACTCCGAGATTACTCCCTGTACCTTACCTCTTCCTCCAACCGCAGCTTTTACGCTCCTCATAGCACAAGTCATAGCACGAGGCCTTGATTCTGTCTTTCTGTGCTCGTGGGCACGATGGCAGATGTATGGGGAACATGCTTCGCCCTCATTCATTCCAAACCAAAATGTCTCACTGTCTGAATCATTCGACGTTAGAGGTCTCCCTCCCTGGATCACAGGGCATCCCTCCTCCGCTCTTCCTCTGTTGCGGGAGCCTCACAAAGGGTCGATCATCCCTTCCTGCTCCACAGATTCGGTTGAGCCACATGTTCGCAAGTACTTGAATTTAAAGAATAAAACTTTTACCAATTCAGCGGAACACTTGTGGTAGTCTAATGGTGGCTCTGGTCTAAAGAGGGATCCATGGCAGGAATCGCCAAAGAGAAAAAGCGGCTATTACGAATCCCATCGCGGATTGTTCTCCCCTTTGGCTATCGGATTACGGTCAGACAACTGTCGGATGCGGAAATGGACAAGCGCGACGAGAATGCCGACGGTATTTGGGATGACGAATCGAAAACCATTTACATCCGCAAGCGACTCCCCGTCACACGCCGGCGTTATATCCTGGCTCACGAATTAGGCCACGCCTGGTTGGATTGGCAACACCGGTACATGGATGACGGCAAGGCCAGCACCTAGGCTTATTGCCTCCTTGTAGATTATCCCGCTGATTGCTCCAAGGAGAGGATATGTTCCCACTCCGCTTGGCTGACGGGCTGGACCGAGAGGCGAGATCCTTTTCGGAGCAGGAACATGTTTTTGAGGGCTCGTTCCTTCCGCAGTTCTGGGAGGGAAAGTGGACGGGACAATTTCCGCACAAACTTGATATCTACCATCTCCCAGCGAGGGTTGGATGGGCGGCTGGCTGGGTCATAGTATTTGTTTTTCTTATCAAATTGAGTAGGGTCCGGGTAAGCGGTCTTGACCACCTCGGCGATTCCAACGACGGCCGGGGGGTCTGCATTGCTATGATAAAACAGCACCAAATCACCAATGGCCATTTCCCTCATGTAATTGCGTGCTTGGTAGTTCCGCACCCCATCCCAACAGGTCGTTTGAGAGGGAGCCTTGCGCAAGTCATCGATAGAGAAGGTGATAGGTTCAGATTTCACTAACCAATAGCGAGGTGCCATACTCTCTCCCTTCCGTTCTTGGTTGGCACGTTGACTCGGTATTGTCTCGGTGCGAGAGCCGAGTGAACGGTTCAGGCTTCCCTCCTGGAAGACAAACCTTCCAACGCCTCGATCAATGCCCGATATGTCAATTCCCGCACTTTTGCCTTCTCAGCGGGCCGTGGCATGTCGTCGATGTTTTCTTCCATCCAGACGCGCTCGCACAGTTGGGAAGCCACCGCGTCGCAAAAACTCCACATCTTATGAAGAAACGCCTCCGACAACCCCACCTGGATTCCTTCCGACTCAAGGCGGTCATCCAACAAGGCCAGAAGGTCAGAAAGGGCATCGTGGGGGCTATACGGTGTCGGTGCGAATCCAAATTGTTTGGCAGCACACTGTTCCTGGGCCGCTTGCTGGACCAGGTCAGTCATATAACTCTTGAGCAGCCCGATCACGTGACCGGAAAAGGGAGTCGCTTCCATAGTTTTCTATTATCCGATTTCCATGAGGATGGCACAAGCGGCCGAGACATCGCAGTTGACCTATCAAAGCCCGTTCTCTAAGATCGACCCACGCTTCCGGAGATCCCATACACCCCATGCAGACTCCTTCGACCGAACGGTTTGAAATCTCCATCACAACGGCAGCAGGCCACGTCTCGGCAGCGGTTGATGCCCCCCTCGCTTTTATTCCTCTCACCTCACTGGTGCCGTTGCTGCGGAGTCTGGGAGAGGAAGCCCAGCGATTGGAGGAAGCTCGAGCAGCTGCAGGAGGTCGGTTGCGCTCTTGCACCAAAGGATGTGCTGCGTGTTGCCGCATGCTGGTGCCGCTTTCTCCTCCTGAAGCCTTTCGATTGATGGATCATGTTCGTCGGTGGCCTGTCGAGCAACAGGAGCACCTGGCTGTACGATTGGAGGCAACCAAATCGGCTTTGGTTGCCCATGGCATCTGGCAGCGACTTCTAGACGTCGCCGAGTCGGAACAACCACCCAATGACGAAGAACTGGCTCCACTCAATGAAGCCTATTACTCACTGCGAATTCCTTGCCCTTTCTTGGAGGAAAACACCTGTTCCGTCTATGAGGAGCGGCCTTCTGCCTGCAGAGAACTCCTCGTCACCTCGCCACCAGTGAACTGTAACGACATGGTGAGCGGGACGGTCGAAGCTCTTCCTATCCCGCTTCGCGTGGGGACCATTCTGGGGTTGGTATGGGGAGAGTTGACTGCCTCTGTACCCCGGATGATCCCCCTCCCACTGGTGGCTGACTGGGTGGAGCGCCACCAGTCCGAGCAAGCACAAAAGTGGCAAGGGACCGTGCTCCTCACCTCAGCGCTCGACAAGGTGCGGCGGTACCTCAATCAGGTTGCGTGAGGGCAGACCGCCCGCCTGTTTCGAAACATGAAGCGTGTCACAACGCTGATTAGCAACCAGGAGAGAAGGCAGCGATGCACAAACCCGTCATAGTCTGTTTGGATTTAGAAGGTGTGTTGGTTCCTGAGATCTGGATCAACGTTGCACTCAAGACCGGCATTGAGGAGTTGAAACTTACAACCCGTGACATGCCGGACTATGATCAACTGATGAAGCGGCGTTTGGCGATTTTGGATCGTCATCACCTCAAGCTCAGGGATATCCAGAACGTGATTGCCACCCTGGGTCCCCTGGAAGGAGCCACCGAGTTTCTCAACTGGCTCCGTGAGCGCTGTCAGGTCATCATCCTGTCCGATACCTTTTATCAATTTGCACTGCCGTTAATGCGACAATTAGGGTTTCCCACTTTATTTTGCAATCAACTGGAAGTGGATGACTCTGGTCGGATTGTCAACTACCACATGCGAATGCAGAACCCCAAAAAACACTCGGTCGCGGCCTTCAAGGCCTTAAACTTCTGTACCATTGCCACGGGCGACTCGTACAACGACACCGCGATGTTAGAGGAGGCGGATGCCGGCTTTTTCTTTCGCCCCCCGGAACATCTGCCACGGGAGTTCCCGCAATTTCCCGTGACTCAGACCTATGAGGAACTCCAGGAGCGGTTTACAGCCAGTGGCTGGTTACGCTAGGAGTGGCTGAAGGAGAGGACGCCTTCTCCAAGGCATGCGCCGTGTTCTGTCGTTAAAAGTTCAGCCACAACTGGGCATAGGCCCAGGTTTGATCCTTGGTGGTGCCAAGATTTTCGCGAATGTATGGACCGGTAAAGAGGTACGCAAAGGAAGTCTGGAAGGCAAGTTTGCCATCCATGAACATATGGGTCCACGTCAAGTCAATCTCGCTCCCGATGTGGTTAGCGGTATTCCCAACCTTAGAGTAGGCATAGACTCCCTGGCTGGCTCGATACCAGTTGTCCTGCGCGTTGGCAAGATTCAGATGGGTGTACCAAATTTCTATATGATCGTCCCTCGTCGGGCGAGCCTGGAAATTAGCCGACCATGTCAAGGTGTTTTTCCATGCCATGACATCCATATAGCCCATGTGAATGTGGTTGGTAGGATAGAAATTTTCAAATGTGTTGGCGGTTGAGCAGCTGCCGTAAACGGCGCTTAGGGTGCAGTTGGCGCGGCCGTCGCCTGAGGCATAATCAAAGTTGAGGGCGAAGCGCGGCTTCCACGCCCACTCATAGAAGGTATAGCCGATCCAGTTTCGGGTGGCCCACGCGTTGATGCTGAGACACTTATATTGCGCTCCCACAGGACCACAGGGGCTGATACTTGTAGTGGGATTCGCGGTGTTTATGGTATCCCCCATCTGCCCGAATTGATAGACGATCTCGTTGGAAAAGTCGAACCCACCTTTTTTAACGGCGATCCGATTGCCGATCACATGACGGGTCTGATTGCCATGTTTGGGTGTGCCTAATCCTTGAGCATTGTTGGTATCAGCTCCCAGATTATTTTTGTAGTAGATGTAAAAAGGCTCGATAATGGTCCACGGAACGGATTTGATCTGGTTATAAAACACGAACATGTCGATGTCACCATGGGCATTTTGCGACTGACCAGTGCCAGGAAGGTTGGGGCCTCCGCTCCCAAGTGGCGCTCCTTGAGGCAGATCAGTTTCCGCAAGTCGAAACCACCCGAACCAAGATTCCATGAAGCTGGTGTTGTAATTGGCCATGATGCCGTCAAAGGAGAAACCGGTGTTGGCCCAATCGAAGTGCCCCAATAAGCTTTGATCGCCAAAGACAAGGTATTGACGCCCCGCCTTGAGGCCGAGCCCTGGAATTCCGGCAAAGTTCCGAACGAGCATGTATCCTGCCCGAATCCCCAACGAACAGGTTGATCGACCCGACTCTAAAGCTGGCCCGCAGGTATGGGTGACCGGATCTTGATTGCCGCCCCACGTCCGAGAGTCAATGAACTCCAGATAGAAATTGACGTCCGAGGAGAGGTCGTAGCCGATGCCCAATCGGGTCATCTGTTGAACATAAAAGTCGTTCGCGTTGCCAGAAAGATGATTGGCGAGACCGGTGGGGCGATTACAGCTTCCCGCGATGGCACCCGCACCACCGATTCCCCCACCAAAACACAGATTATGCCGGTACTCAGGTCGAACCCGCAGGTCGGCACGAATCCAGAAGTTTTTCAGGTCAAAATTCCGGCCAATTTTGGGATCGAACAGTTCATATTGTTCTTTGAGAGGAATCCCCCTCCCAATCACGATGATGTTCGTGATTCGTTCGCCCTCTGGAATCTCAAATGCTGCATAGGTTTCCGGGACAGAGCCCCATCGACAGCAGCACGCAAGGACGACGGTGCCAACGAGTACTCTCACCACGTTTTTCCCACGAAGGGACCAGCCAGATACACGGCCTTCCTGACTGGGGAGCGACATGCTTGGCGATACGATGATCTTCATCTCCGCTAGGGGTACGTCCGAAGGATCGGGGCTTCGCCGTTATGAGGATTAAACGCTGTTAGGATGCCCGATGAATGTGAGGGGTGGTTTTCTCTTCTGCGTGAGTGCCTGCCGCACTGAGTTCGTCCTCCGTTTCTTTGAGGGTGGCTTGAAAATCCTGTTCGGCCATCTTCATTTCCTGTTGAAGGAAATTGATCTCCGGCTCAACGGATCTCTTGAGATCTTCCGTCGCTTCCTTGAGTCCTTTGACCGCCTTTCCAACTTGTCGCCCAACTTCCGGTAGTTGCTTGGGTCCGAATAAGAGGAACGCAATAATTAAAATGATGAGAATTTCTCCCGTTCCAAGGCCGAACATACATCACATCGCGGGGGGTATCACCAGCCGCCTCTTCTTTGCATCGGACGCATGACGTCAAGACCGTTCTATCCCTGTTTGAGCTGGTCAGGCTGACCTTGAGCTGCAGGAGGCTGAACACTGGCCGGAGTTGCTGAGGCCGGAGGGGGGGCAGCCTGGGCTTCGCCGGGTGTCACGTCGATGGCATCCGCCTCATGCATGGTTTTCTTAAAACCTTTGATCGCCTTTCCCAAACCTTCGCCCAGCTGCGGGAGTTTGCCCGCCCCGAAAATGATCAAGACAATGAACAAAATCAGCAGTAATTCCATCCACCCAAACGAGCCGAACATGCCTGACCTCAACAGGGTAAGAAGTGACAATGCTCTTTTAACAGAGGCTAGCTGAAGGGTACAAGGGAAGTCAAGGGAAGGGTCGACGGCTTGGGATCTGGTGCGCCACTCACCGAGCAGAGGTCGCTCGAATAATCCCCCCCCCTAACACATACTCTCCTCGATAAAAGACGGCTGATTGTCCAGGACAGACAGCCCGTTGCGGTTCATGAAACCGCACGTACAGGGATGAGCCGTCATCTCGCGGATGGAGTGTCGCGGGAATCGCCGGCGTCGCATACCGGATTTTGACCTCCACGCGGGTGGTCCGTTGAGTCAGAGAGCTGTCAAATAGGTTCAACCCGTCAATCTCGCACCCCTCTTGATACAGCGAGTCCTCTGGACCAAGGATCACTGTGTTCGTCGTAGGATGAACCTGTTGAACATAGAGGCGGCGGCCCACAGCAATCCCTAACCCCCGTCGTTGGCCTGGCGTGTAGAAGGCTATTCCATCGTGTTGGCCAAGATACTGTCCAGCTTGATCGAGAAAAGCGCCGGGGCGCCGTGTCGTGGGATCCTCTCGTTCCAAGAATGAACGGTAGTCACCCTGGCTCACAAAGCAAATTTCCTGACTCTCCTTGAGCTCTTCAGCCGGTAACCCCAGGGCTTCCGCTTCTGCCCAAACTTCGCTCTTGCACATACCGCCGACCGGAAAGAGGAGGCGAGGAAGCCACGCAGAATGTAGTCTGTACAGAAAATAGCTTTGATCCTTTTTGACATCGACTGATCGCTGAAGCAAGAAGCCCGCGTCAGTCTTTTCAACACGGGCATAGTGACCGGTCGCAACGTACTCGATCCCGCGGAGATCGGCCAACTCTATGAGGCGGCGAATCTTCACTCGTTCATTGCATCGTACACAGGGATTGGGGGTCGTTCCTTCCTTGTAGGACTTGATGAAATCCGCGATGACATTCTCGCGAAAGTACTCTCGGGCATCGATCACTTCGTAGGGAATGTTCAGCTTCTGGGCGACATATTTGGCGATCCCGATCTTGCAGCATCCACGTTCTTGCCACTTTTTGGACACTGCTTGTTCGGGCCCCTCCGGTTCCCAAATTTGGATAGTTACCCCCTGGACCTGGTACCCTTGACGGAGAAGGATCGCCGCAGCGACAGAACTATCTACTCCTCCGCTCATTCCCAGAAGCACGGTGGGACGATTCATAGGGGGGCATTGTAGGGAGGTGGTGGAAAAAGGTCTAGGGGCGGAGCGACCTCATTCTTATGCGAGGCACTGCCGAACTCTGAAGATCGTCAGGAGCCGTGGCCCGGGCAGAGGGGGACGGTTGGTCTTCCTCCCACTTATGGGCCCCCATGTCACACATGCCGTGGAAATGAGCGCCATCTTCTATCGCAATGGCGGGAGTCCGAATGTCTCCAATCAAAATCCCCGGCCTGTTGATGCGAATCTTTTCCGAAGCTGTCACCGTGCCATTTATTTTTCCGCTGGTCATCACGGTTCCCGCGGAGATGTGGCCTTTGATGAGACCGTGTTCTCCTACAATGAGGGTTCCAGTGGTATGAAGTTCGCCCTCCACCCGTCCGTCTACACGGACCGTTCCCTCAAAATGGATGACACCTCTGAAATCGACTCCGCGAGCAAGAAACGTGAAATTTTCGTTCGCGTTTTCTGCCTTTGCTTTTTCTTCTCCGCCGATGCCCCACATCAGCTCATCTAGCTCCCTTGCGATACACGAGATATCTTCTTAAGCTTCCGCGTACTTCTCCTGCAGGTTTGACTTTCGCTACTCGCGGCAAAGGAGACCCCAGAAGAAGCCTCTCCCCACGAAGCCGAAACTTTCTTATTATTCCAGCAAATCAATGAATGGAGCCCTTCTTCCAGCAAGACGGCGATCATCCTGCTCGTTGCTCCTCTGCTCATCTCCTTTTAGGTCGAGCATCAACTGCATCTCCTATGGATGTTATGAACTGTCTTCGGATCTGCTCCTTACAACTCAAAAGATAGCAGTCCTCTTTAAATTCGGTGGATGCCCTCTTGCTGCTCCCTACGCCGTAATACGTTTCACAACCGGTTGCTCTGCTTGTGGAATCGCCCTGAGTCCCGATTCTCGCTGAGCATCACGAGCAGGAGCAGTCATCTCCAGCGTGCCATTAAACATGACTCCCTCTTCCATTGAGAGCATGGGAGTCTTCACCCCCCCCGTGATCACAGCCGGCGTACGCAACTTGATTTTGTCCTTCGCAAGAATATCCCCCGTTATTTTTCCTTTGCACACGATGGTCCCCGCCGTGACCTTGGCCTTGAGCACGGCCTCTTCTCCGACCAAGAGAATCCCATCCGTTTGAATCTCGCCCTCGACCGTCCCATCAATCCTGACTGTTCCCTGATAAGTGATGGTCCCTTTAAAATCGACCCCTCTTCCGACAAATGCGCTTATCTCTTCTCCCATTTCTGTGCGCTGTGACCGCGCTGGCGTCATGAGAGCGTCAACATCCTGACCAGTTGATGGGCTACCATCCGGCTTGTCTTGTTTCCACATATCAGAGTCCCTCCTTTTGGTTAGATCTCCTTGCGCTTAGCACTCACTGTTCCTAGAGAGGTTCATGTATTGCTCAAGACCGTTCATTAAAGTCTTGTCCTCGCGTGGAACCCTGACAAGCCTCGTCTTGTGCCCTATCGGTCGGTTGGGTGGCTAAATTAAGCATAGTAAGAGAAAAAAGCAACTTTTTCCTTGTTTGGTCTGGTCAGTTCCCACGACTGACGGCAACTGATGGAAAGGATGGAGCAAGAGACCTGTTTAGCAAGAGACCTGTTTAGGATAACAAGGTCTCCACAATCCCTTCCAATTCTTCTGCTGAAAAATAGTGAATGATGATTGTGCCCCCTCTTCTCCGCGGTTGGATGGTGACTTTGGTTCCTAGTTTCTTTTGAAGTCGTGATTGAAGCTCCAGCCAGTCAGAGTGGCCGCGAGCAGCGCTTCGGCTTCGCTTGGGGCTGCGTAGGACTGATGCAACGAGTTTTTCTGTTTCGCGCACTGAGAGCCCCTGAGCGGCAACCTTCTTTGAGACCTCAATTTGGGCTTCTGGAGAGTCCAACCCCAGTAGTACCTTCGCATGGCCAGCTGACAAAACCTTGTTTTCCACCAGTTTTTGCACGTCGGGAGGCAGATTGAGCAGTCGGACGGCATTGGCGATCGAAGACCGTTCACACCCCACCTTTTTGGCAATCATCTCATGCGTCATTCCAAATTCATCGATCATCCTCCCGTAAGCTCTAGCAACTTCCATGGGATTGAGATCAGAACGCTGCAAGTTTTCAATTAACGCCAGGAGAAGGGCCTCTTCGTCGCTACAGTTTCTGACAATTGCCCGGATAGTCTTTAGTCCCGCTTCTTTGGAGGCACGCCATCGCCGCTCTCCGGAAATAAGCTCAAACATGCCATCGCCTTTTCGTCTGACGATGATCGGCTGCAACATTCCCGCCTCATGAATGGAAGCAGTCAACTCGGCAAGTTCTTCCGGGGCGAACGATTGCCGTGGTTGATATCGATTGGGAACGATCTCTTCGATGCGCAGGTGCTGAATGTCGCCGCCATCTCCTTGTTGTTGAGAGAAGGAGGGCAAGAGCGCATCAAGTCCCTTCCCGAGCGCTTTTTTCTCCATCGCTAAGAAACTCCTTCGCTAAGGCGATGTACGCCTGCGACCCCGATGATGTCGCGTTATACAGAATGCCGGGGCGTCCATAGCTTGGAGCCTCGGCCAGGGTAATGTTCCTGGGGATAACCGTGCGATAGACTTTTTCCTTAAAGTGGGCTCGCACCTGTTCAGCGACCTGCCGAGCCAGGGTGTTCCGGGAGTCAAACATGGTCAACAGAATCCCCTCAATACCCAGTCCGGGGTTAAATGACTGACGGACCCGCTCAATGCTGGACAACAGACGCGTCAGCCCCTCCATGGCATAGTACTCACATTGAACTGGAATCAGAACGGTCTGGGCTGCCGTCAATGCGTTGATCGTCAAAATGCCAAGAGCCGGCGGGCAGTCGATAAGAATAAGGTCATAACCGTAAGTAATGTCTTTCAGAACCTCTTTTAAGTATCGCTCGCGATATTCCACTTGAGCGAGCTCGATTTCAATGCCAGCAAGATCGGCATTCGCAGGCAGAACAAACAGAGACTGGACGGCAGTCCCCAGCCGCACACTTTCAAGAGGGGCACTTTTGATCAGCGAGTGATAGACCGTCTGTCGTAATGAACGGGGATCAATGCCAAAGCCGCTGGTGGCGTTTCCTTGTGGATCTAAATCAATGAGGAGCACCGATCGTCCTTCAAGCGCAAGCGCAGCAGCCAAATTGACGGATGTCGTTGTTTTCCCCACTCCTCCCTTCTGATTGGCGACAGCGACTACTTTCGACATGTATTCAATGTGTTATGTTATATAACGAATTGTGTTCCACGTGGAACACAACTATTTCCTTCTTCATTGCCTCCATTAAGGAGCAAGGCACCTTACGATGGAAATGACTCGATGACCAAACCCCATTGGCAGATCAAATTCTCTTTCTGTTACCAGGGCCCATTCAGGACGGCTTCCTCGATCATATGGCTTCGTCAAATACAGAATGGCCTTCCCATTCTCGAACATCAGTCTTCCCCCATATTCAAAAATCTCATCGGTTCTCAATGCCCTGGCAGTGATGTAATCAAATTTCTTGAGCGAGGTCTCGTGAGCAGCAAATTGTTTGATCGTGCCACAATAAACCGAGACGCGATCGAGCCGCAGCAGCCCTACCACAGAGAGCAGAAAAGCAACCTTTTTTTCAACCGGTTCAACAAGAGTTATCTGTAGATCATCTCGAACGATTTTAAGGGGAATTCCTGGAAACCCCGCCCCCGATCCAATATCGACAATCCGAGAGCCCTTCCCTATAGATTCAACCGACAGACATGCAAGCGAGTCAACGAAATGCTTCACGATGATTTCTCGGTCGTCTTGGATGCTTGTCAGATTGATCAACCGATTCCACTCCTTGAGATGGCGAAAGTAGGTCATGAACCGTGTCACATGTTCAGGCTGTAAGGGTACTCCCATTGCTTGCGAACATTGCTCAAGCAAAGATGGTAACGGCAGACCTTGTTCCACGTGGAACACTTACGAGAAGAACACCCTCTCGGTCAACACCAGATTTTCAACACCTCGAGCGAACGAGAGTGGGAGACTACGAGTTGGCGAGGCGACGGGATGGATACTGGCCCCTTTCCAAGGCCACGAGCAAGAGCGAAATGGCTGCAGGGGTAATCCCTGAGATACGCGATGCTTGCCCAACGCTCTCAGGTCTGACCCTCTGGAGTTTTTCCCTCACCTCCCGCGAAAACCCCTTTACGGCACCGTAATCGAAGTCTGGGGGAATCAACTTCGACTCAAGCCTTTTGAATTTGTCTATTTGCTGAAGCTGCCGGCGGATATAGCCCTCATACTTCACTTGGATTTCAACCTCTTCAGCAACCTCGTGATCATCTATTCCATCTAACTCTAGAGCCTGTAGCAATTCATCATACGTTGAATCTTGCCTTCTCAATAGTTCAGCCACGGTTTGTGTGGGGGAGATGTTTTCAAGCGAGGTTCCTACGATCCTCCTCCGCACAGAATCAGTGAGCGATGGCCTGAGGCTCTGGAGGCGAGCGACTTCCCGTTCTATCAGCATCTTTTTCTCAACGAGTTTCTCGTACATAGCCTTCTCAACTAATCCCACTCGAAATCCGATCTCTGTCAGACGCAAGTCGGCATTACTGTGACGAAGCAGAAGCCGATATTCCGCTCGGGACGTGAACATCCTATAGGGTTCATCGGCATCTTTCGTGATTAAATCATCAATCAGCACGCCAATATACGCCTGGGACCGATCAAGAATGAGGGGGGATTCCCCCCTGATGGCCAGGACAGCATTGATCCCAGCAATCAATCCCTGCGCAGCAGCCTCTTCATAACCAGACGTCCCATTGATCTGACCTGCATGGTACAGTCCCTTCACAAGCTTGGTTTCGAGTGTGCTGTGAAGCTGCCGAGGGGGAAAGTAGTCATACTCGATGGCATACCCTGGTTTCAGGATCTTGGCCTGTTCGAGGCCAGGAATTGTCTTGAGCATGGCAGCTTGGACATCCACAGGCAAACTTGTCGAAATCCCGTTGGGATAGAACTCCTCCGATACCAACCCCTCTGGTTCGACAAAGATCTGGTGCCGCTCTTTTTCCGCAAATCGTACGACCTTGTCCTCAATAGAAGGGCAGTACCGAGGGCCCGTCGAAGAGATTACACCACTGTAGAGGGGCGACCGATCAAGATTTTTCCGGATGATCTCATGGGTTTGCTCGTTTGTATAAGTGAGGTGACACAGGACTTGCGGCTGCTCAATCCTTCCCGTCCGATATGAAAAACCAACAGGGGGGTCGTCGCCAGCCTGCGGAATCATAGCCGAAAAATCGATAGTACGTTTGTCTAAGCGTGGCGGCGTCCCGGTTTTCAGGCGGCCAACTTCGAACCCAAGATCCCTCATGCAATCACTCAGATGTTCCGCGGACGCCTCGCCAGCCCGACCTGCGGGAAAGTGGCTGAGCCCAATATGGATTAATCCTTTAAGGAATGTTCCCGATGTCAAGATCACGGCCTTTCCCTTGATCACGTCGCCTTTTGCCGTTACGACCCCGGCAATTGCTCCGCCCTTAGTCAGAAGGCGATCGACCGTCCCATCGGCAATGGTCAAATGGGGCTCACGTGCCAGAGTTGCTCTCATGATCTGGCGATACCGAGCCTTGTCGCATTGAACCCGTAGGGCCCTGACCGCCGGTCCCTTTTTCGTATTGATAAACCGAAACTGGATACCGGCCCGGTCGGTATTTCGGCCCATTTCACCGCCCAGTGCATCAATTTCTTTGACCAGATGCCCCTTGGCAATACCGCCCACTGCTGGATTGCAGGACATTTGGGCAATACGGGTCTGATCCATCGTCAACAGTAATGTCTTGGCACCCATCCGAGCCGCCGCAAGTGCGGCCTCGCAACCGGCATGTCCCCCCCCCACCACAATGATGTCCACTTCCACCGTTGCCTACCCTTTACTTGCCAACGCAAAATCTTGAGAAGATCCCATTCAAAATGTCATCGGAGGTGATCGCCCCTGTAATCTCACCAAGGGCATCCGCCGCTCCCCGTAGATCCACTGCAAGGACCTCTGCACTTCTTTTGTTCCGAATTGAATCAAGAGTATGGATCAATGCGGCCTTGGCCCGCTCCAACGCTTGACGGTGTCGCGTGTTCACGAAAACGACCGTCTCCCTTGGCTCCAACAATCCCTGTGTGAGGTGATGCCTGATCACTTGCTTCAAATGGTCAATACCCAAGCCGGTGCGAACAGACGTCACAACGACCGGCAATCCACAATGATCAGCCACCAAGCTGGCGGCTTTGACCGCAAGATCACTCTCTACAAGATCGCCCTTACTGAGCACGATGATCTTTTGCCGTCCCTGATAAGATAGCGCCAGCTCCGACCCTTTAATCCATCCCTCCACTTTGACCGCCTCTCGAACATCCAGCACCAGGAGCACCAGATCACTTTCCTCTACAGCGGTCCTCGTTCGCTTAATCCCCTCTTGCTCAACCACATCGTCTGTGTGACGAACACCAGCGGTATCCATCAAGGCGATGCGGAGACCGTCCCACACAACAGATTCTTCGATTACATCCCGGGTCGTCCCTGGAATATCCGTCACAATCGCGCGGTTCTCACCAAGGAGGACATTGAGGAGACTGGACTTGCCAACGTTGGGTGGACCGACGATCGCCACTCGGACCCCCTCCCTCAACCGCCGTCCCGTCTCGGCGTAGTTCAATAGCCGTTCCACATGACCAAGGGCTTCTTCTAGCCCGTCCGCCAACCGCTCAGGGTTGATGAACACCACGTCTTCTTCGACAAAATCGATTCCCGCCTCAATTTCACAGAGAAGCACCAACAGTCGCTCGCGCAATTCGTTGACCAACCGCCCCAGCTCCCCGCGCAAATTGCGCTGGGCCATGCGCAACGCCGTCTCCGTCGTCGCCGTGATCGTTTCCAACACCGCTTCTGCCTGCGAGAGATCTAATCGACCGTTTAAGAACGCCCTCTTGGTAAATTCACCTGGCTCCGCCAGCCTCGCTCCCGCCCGGACACAGGCTTCACAGAGCAGGCGTAACACCACCTGGCTTCCATGGCAGTGCAACTCGACCACGTCCTCCCCCGTGTAGGACCGCGGCGCCTTCATCCAGACAACAAGTCCCTCGTCAATGGGATCCCATCCATTTCCGGCTGGCTCAGCTTTTGAGTCAGCCGAGGACGCCCCACTCGGAAAAACCATGTCCACCATATGCAGACAATAAGAAGGGCTCCCCCTTAATCTGCGACCCGACCGAAGGCGCACGACCCTTTCGGCTACTGCTACAGCACGGGGGCCGCTGATGCGGACGATCCCTACTCCTCCTTCACCAGGAGGAGTGGCAATCCCGCAAATGGTATCCTCTCCTGCTTCGCTCATCATCGCTCCAATTTGAAGGAAACCTTTCCCCCCTACCCCACCTTGCCGCTTGGTGTCCAACAAGTACGGGCACGCTCAACAACTTTAAGAAGGATTCCGTTTCCCTGCCTCATCAGCAACAGCGGGCGCCGGCTGATTTCGAGGAAAGAACAAGTGCTCCGTCACCAGTTGTTGCACGATATTCAAGGTGTTGAGGGTCATCCAATAGAGCACTAACCCGGCGGGAAAATTCAAAAACAAAAACGTCATGAAGACCGGCAACATCAACATGACCTTGGCCTGCGTGGGGTCCATTGTCGTGGGCGTGATCTTTTGCTGGATCACCATCGTCACACCCATCAGAATTGGGAAAACATAATAAGGATCCTGAACGGACAGATCATCGATCCACAAGGCGAATGGCGCCTGTCGGAGGTCAATCGCGACATTGAGAATGTTAAACAACGCGATGAACACCGGCATCTGCAACAACATTGGAAGGCAGCCTCCCATCGGATTCACCTTGTTATCACGATAGACCTTGATCAGTTCCCGGTTCAGCCGCTCACGATCGTCTTTGAACTTTTCCTGCAGGGCCAGGATTTTGGGCTGAATCTCCTGCATCTGTTTCATCGCCTTGTAGCTTTTATACTGCAAGGGGATAAAAATAACCTTGATGATGCAGGTCAGCAAAATGATCGTCACACCATAGTTGTGGGTATGCTCATTGATCGCCCGCAACACATAGAAAATTGGCTTGGCAACCGCTTTCACCACGCTCCAGCTTCCAAAAATAAACCACCCAAAATCGATCGTATCCTCAAGTCCAACCTGTAAGCTGCGAAGCGCATCATACTCCTTGGGTCCCGCATACAGCCGAAAGCTCAGCGATTCCTCCTCTTTTCCAATCGGAAACCGGACCCAACTCGACACCAATTTTTCCTGCTCTCTTTTAACACGCACAGTCGCGACCGTTTGTGCGATCACCGCCCCCAGAAAATATTTATCTTGCAGGCCAGCCCATTGGACCATCCCATGCCGCTCGGCCTCGGAGTCTGGCAACTCCACACTTCTTTCGCCATCCACCATCGAGGTGGGGCCGATAGCCCCGATAAACCCATCGCCCCACTCCACAATCCCCCAATTGGTCCCCAGGCCAACCTCCACAAACTCCCCGAGACCCTCGTGATGCACCTCCACATCCACGACATAACTGTCGGCATGAAAAGTCAGTCGTTTTTCTAACCGAACATGCCCATCGGCACTTTCGTAGGAAAACACCAGATGCCCTGTTGGATTCGTTGCATCCAGCTTCTGAACATCTTGTTGAACCCGATAGACCCCCTCTTGCAACTCACGGGTCAACGAGGCATCGGACACCCAGATGGCCAGCGGATCTGGAAACTTTCCCCCTTGCCTGACAAGTTGGACAGGGGGTCGGCTGGGAGCACTCCCCCGGTAGCGATTGAGTTCCCACCCCGTCAAGACAGCACCCTGGCTGCTGAATCGAGCGCGGTATAGGCTAGTCTCCACTTCTAGAATTCGCGCCTCTTCAACACCACTGCCTTGAGCCGAACTTGCTCTGACGCCAGCTCTCTTCGGCTGATCCACGCCCCCGACTACCGTGGACCCCTTTTTGCCTTGTTCGGGATCGGTCGTCGGGGGCTCCGATTGAGCTGTCGATGTTCCTTCCGTTCCTTCAGTAGGAGGAGAAGGGGGAGGGGGGACAAGTCCTAACTCGTTCAGGATGAACTCGTAGCCAAAGATGATCACCAGGGATAAAACCAAAAAAACGACCAGCCGCTTTTCCATAAGAGCAGACTACAAACTACAAAACCGTGATGCGCATCAGCTTGATCTCTGTCGCCGGCGAGAGGTCCATGATGGTGGCCGATCACCTCACGGGATCCTCTCCGCCCGGGTGAAAGGGATGGCATTTCAACAAGCGGACGACCACCATACCGCCACCACGCAGCACTCCATACCGCTCAATCGCGTCCAGGGCGTACTGTGAGCAGCTCGGCTCAAATCGACAGGCCGGACCCATCAGAGGAGAGATCACATACTGGTAGGCGCGAATAATCCCGATACAGAGTGTTCGCATTTCACCGTCCCACTCTGGCTCCCTCCTCAGACTTCGCTCGTAGGACCCCCGCTCGTTGCAAGGTGGTGCTCCACTTTTCAGCCAGCACGGAAAACGGCATCTTCAACGCTTCCCGCTTGGGAAACACAAGGAGGGCTCGGCCCGGAACCAGCTCCTGGCAGCTCTGCATAACTAAGGCCCGAAACACCCGTTTGATACGATTCCGAGAAACGGCCTTCCCAAATCGATGCCCTACAATAATCCCCACACGAGGATTAGCATCCGGCACCTCGCTGATGAGCGCCGTGAAGCACTCCGCCGAAACCCGCCGGCCATGCCGCTTGATCGCCTCAATAACGCGGCTCTGCCGCAGGAAAACGTCTCGAGGGTTGCGCTTCCTGAACCCGGCCTCCGCCGAGCCATTTTGGCAATTACCTTCCAACGTCATTCTGGAAGAAAGACCTCGGGCAGGTAATCCTCCTCCACCTCGGCAACACCAGGCTTGCAGGGGCTTCAAAACTGCGCGCTCCGCCAACCGTCTGTCACATCGTCACACGGTCAATCGAGCGCGGCCCTTGGCTCGCCGGCGCGCCAGCACCTTTCGTCCATTCTTCGTGCTCATCCGCTTGCGAAACCCATGCTCCCGTTTTTTCTTCAGATTGGATGGTTGTCGAAAAGTAAATGACACTGGCCCTCCCTTTCATGAAAGGTTTTTCGCGTTGTTGCGCGATGGTATCGTTCTCTGATTCCTATAATTCAAAGGAAAGCGCATTATATAAGACCCCTTGCCCAAGGTGCAAATCAGGGGGGCCAAGGGAGTCCGCTCTTCTTCATTTATTTCCTCCAGGTCCAATTTCCCAACAGGACACCCCATGCACCTTCACAGCCCCCTTCTCTGACAACCTGCCACTACCAGAGTGCCCCATGAAGCGACGCCTTCGCCTCATGTTTCGCGTCTTGAGCTTGGCAAGTCATTCTCTCTATGTCATTATTTCTTCTCATCCTTGCGGCATCAGGCTTGCTTGTGCCTATAGGCAGACAATCGCTACGCCCCTAAGGAGGAACCTGTGAAATCTATGATGCATATTGTTGTGTTCGTCGTCCTGATCATTCTTACGGCCGCAGGCTGCGCCAAACCGCCCTCGGATAAAATCGAGGCGGCAGAGGAGGCTGTCAAAAATGCCAGAGAGAAGGGTGCCAACGTCTATGCTCCCGAGGAATACGCAAAGCTCGAGGGGAAACTGACAGCCTTAAAACAAGAATTGGCCGAGCAGGAAAGCAAATTCGCCCCCTTCCAAGACTACGGAAAGGTGGAAGAACTTGCTACCTCAACCGCTCAGGAAGCGGCGATAGTTGCGTCCGCCGCCTCCCAGAAGAAGGAGGAAGCCAAAGCAGCCGCCCTTCAAGCTCAGCAGGTTGCCCAAGAGGCCGTTGCATCCGCCCGCGACTTGCTCGTCAACGCGCCGGTGGGGAAAGACCGGGCCGCCATCGCCTCCATCAAGAGTGACATCGAGGCACTCACCGCCTCCCTCGCCCAGGTCCAGGCCTCGCTCGACAAGGAGGATTATCAGGCCGCCCAAGCCCAAGCCAAAGCTATTGACGAAAAGAGTCGAGCCATCTCTGCCGAGATTCAAGAGGCGATGGCCAAGGTTAAGCCGAGAAAACGTGCCTTGAAATAAGAATTAAGGGAGAGGGATCTTAAAAAAAGAGAGGGAGCCCTTGCTTCGGGCCGTATCTATAACAATAACCATCAGCTTGATCTGCGGGTCCGTCATCTCGTGTACCCCAGCCGTCCCTCCCGACCTCCTCACTGCCATTGAGGACATTGATCATCAATTGATCAGCATCGGTGCTCCCCACACAGCACCAGACGAATACACGGCCTTCGCCGCTCGATGGGCGGCCCTCACGGTTCGGGTGCAGACGGACGACGACCTTATTCGCTGGCCCTGGGAACCCAATCACTTTGAAGATGAACTCCGGCGCCTCCTTGCCGAAGGCACTGCGACGCTCGCCAAGATCGAGGAGCGCCATGCCCTCCTTCGTTCCTCGGCTGAATCTATGCTGGCCACACTTGACGACCGTCTTTCCACCTTATCGACTCACGTCTCCTTATTGGGCAATCACATCCTGTTGGGAAAAGAAGTGACCCAGGCCGATCTCCTCTTAAAACAGGCGCGATCGTTTTTCGCACAAGGGGACTATGCTCGTTCGCTGTCCGTGGCTGAACAAGCCGCCAAGACCCTCAACCTCCAGGCAGAGGCACTGACGCAGGACCTGCAACGCTATGCCGACAGCCGTCAGGTTGCGCGATGGCGACTCATGGTCAACCAGACCATCGAATGGTCTCGCACCCATCGGTCACCAGCGCTGATTGTCAGTAAGGTGGACCGGCAATTGAGCCTTTACGAAAATGGTCGAAAGATCTCGTCGTATCCTGTTCGACTGGGCTACAACGGCCTCAAGGACAAACTAGTCCAGGGCGATGGAGCCACACCAGAGGGTCGTTATCGTGTCACCGCCATGAAAGGAGAGAGAGAAACTCCGTTCTACCGCGCCTTGCTGTTGGACTACCCCAACGCCGAGGACCAGCGACGTTTTCTGGCTGCCATCAGATCCGGCGCTATTCCCCAGACGGCCTCCATCGGAGGTCAAATCGAAATCCACGGCATGGATTCGACGGGAGCCTCCCAAACGCTGGGCTGCATCATGCTGGACAATCAGCACATGAAAACGGTGTTCTCCCGTGTCACCGTCGGCACCCCCGTGACCATTGTGGGAGCCCTCACCGAACGGAACCACATTGCCTTGGCCTTGACCGAGTTACAGAAACAACGAGACGCCGGCTAATCCCATCATGAGATATTGGCCAGCTGCCTATTCATTTTCATTCTTTCTCCTCAGCGGGCTCCTGACCGTCTCCCTCTTGCAACGGAACGAATCGCCATCCCCCACGGCTTCCGCTCCCTTGACGATCGCCAGTCCCGGCAAAGTTTCTCCTTCCGATCTTTCCGCCCTGCAGGCCCACTATAAGGCGTTGTCACACCGCCTCGCTCGCCTCAAACCGCACGAACCGTACATTCTCGTGGACACCGCCCGCAACCATCTCTATCTTAAACACCGTGACACGATCTTATTGGATGCGTTGGCTTCAACGGGCAGCGGAACCGTTCTCCCCAAACCAGGAAAAAGCGCCGAATCATGGGTATTCGACACGCCCCGCGGAACGTTCTTCGTCCAATCCAAGCTCATCAATCCCGCATGGGTGAAGCCTGATTGGGTCTTTATCGAAGAAGGACTGGAAATTCCGCGCCACCAAGCTGATCGAATCGAACAGGGGGTATTGGGGGCCTATGCATTGGGGTTTGGAAAGGGTTATTTCATTCATGGAACCCTCTACACGCGCCTGCTCGGCAAAAATGTCACGCACGGCTGCGTTCGGCTAAATGACGACGACCTCAAGCGTGTCTATCAAGTGGCTCAGATTGGGACACCGATTATCATTTTCTAACTCCCCCACGGTCCTCCCGCCCCCACCTTCTCTACAGTCTATGCTCCTGCCTCGCCACCGACCGTTCCTGTCCATTTTCATGGGGATGCTCCTTTTGACCACGCCGACCACGCTCAGCAGAGCGGGAGAGCCAGGGCCTTTCCCCGATTTGGATATGAACGACCCGGCCTCGCTGCAAGAGGCGACCCGCGTGCTTCAAGAAGAGATCACGTTGGCTGGTCGCCATCAGAACTATCTGCTCATCGATCTCGTCACGAAGACGATCCACATCAAAGGACGGGGGCTCGACCTCTACCGTATCACGATTGGCTCGTGGTCCTTCGAAGCACCGGAGGCCGCCGATCGGACGTACCGTCTGATAGCCCGTCCCCCGATCACCCGCCCCACCATCGACCTCACAGTTTCCTCTGAACGGATTCCCCTCTCACTCGACGACATGCCGACCACTTATACCCTCTCATTTTCTCCCCCTCTCACCATCGAGGTTCGACCGTCCGACGAAGGGAATCCCCTTCACCGGTTGGGCACCAGCATAGTTACCTCGTGGCGGACCCTGAAAAAATGGGTACGGTCCTTTGCTGTGGGACCATTAGCCGGAGGAACATCAACCGAACCGGTTCCCTATCTCGTGCTGAAGATCCCCCACGATCAAGCGAAATCCCTGGCGTGGTCGGCAGTCGACGGGATGCCCTTAGTCATCAGGAGACCACCAGAAAAATAGGTGGGGAGTAAGCGGAGAACCATTGTCTTTTCTCCCAACAACACCTATAAGGAGAACCTATCACCGCCTCTGATGCGTCGGCCCGACGGTCGAATCGTAACCAGCAGAAGCGAGGAGGAGGAACCCATGCCGACCCCATCACGAAAGCGACTATCGTCTCCGTTTCATGAGAGGGTTCGTTTAGCGCTGGAGGAGCTGGATCGCAACCGGGTTATTGAGCGACTCTGGGGAAAAGACCACCGACTGTGGAACGATGACCCAACCGAGATTACCAATCGACTGGGCTGGCTCACCGTTCATGAACAGATGCGAGACCAACTCGACAGCCTCCGTCACTGTGTTGCCGAAGCCCAAGCCCAGAACATCAGGGATGTGGTCCTGCTTGGCATGGGAGGGAGCAGTTTGGGACCAGAAGTCCTCCGCGCCTCGTTCGGGCAAGCGAAGGGATTTCCGCGACTGTGGGTCCTCGATTCCACCGTGCCTGGGTGGATCCGCTCGGTGATCAACGCACTGACTCCCTCCAAAACTTTATTCCTCGTCGCGAGCAAGTCCGGCGGCACCATTGAAGTCTTATCTCTGTTTGCCCATTGCTGGGAACTGGTTCACAAGGCAACGAAACACCACCCCGGGGCTCACTTTATCGCTATCACCGATCCAGGAACCGGGCTCGAACAATTGGCGCGAGAGCATGGATTCGGCCAGATTTTCACCAATCCCCCCGACATCGGCGGTCGGTATTCCGTTCTCTCCTTGTTCGGGCTGGTGCCGGCTGCCCTGCTGGGGCTTGACGTGGCCAAGCTGCTTGACCGAGCAGCAGACATGGCGGCTCAATGCAAGACACAGAGTCCCATCGAGGCCAACCCCGGCGCCTATCTGGGAGCCGTCATGGGGAGCCTTGCCAAATCCGGCCGAGACAAGGTCACGGTCATCACGTCACCGACTCTGTCCACGTTCGGGCTGTGGGTGGAACAACTATTGGCCGAAAGCACGGGCAAGGAAGGAACGGGGTTGATCCCCGTGGCTCAGGAGCCGATTCTCCGTCCTTCATCCTACGGCGATGACCGATTGTTCATCTACCTGCGTCTTCAGAAGGACCGCAACGCCACGCTCGATCGGCAAATCCAGGCTCTGAGAAATGCGCGCCAGCCCGTGGTTCAACTCGACCTGCGCGACCGATACGATCTTGGCGCCGAATTCTTTCGTTGGGAATTCGCCACTGCCGTGGGGGGACACCTCTTGGGAATCCATCCGTTCGATCAGCCCAATGTCCAAGAAAGCAAGGACAACACCACCCACGTCCTCAACACGTTCCAATCCACCAAGCGACTGCCGGCATTGGTTCACCACCGTCCCACCCAGGCAGCAACAGACCTGCTCAGCCATTTGAAAGCCGGCATCTACGTCGCCATCTTGGCCTACACCACCCCTTCCCGCCTGTTCGAGCAAGCCATTGCGCAACTCCGAAAAACCCTCGTAGCCCGCCATCACATAGCCACTACCTTCGGCTATGGGCCTCGGTATTTGCATTCCACTGGCCAGCTCCACAAGGGAGGCCCATCGACTGGTCTCTTTCTCCTATTGGTTGATCGCATGGTGCCCGACCTGCCCATCCCCGGCAAACCCTATTCGTTCGGCACTTTGGCTCGTGCTCAGGCAGCCGGTGACCTTCAATCTTTGCACACCCACCACCGGCACGCCCTGTGTGTTCAGCTCGGGCGAGATCCAGCCCAGACCATCAAGACTCTCACCGCTGCCTTGGCACCCGACCGTTCTTCAACCAGACGATCCGCTGCCTCCCCAAGACAACGGAAGGTTTCTCGATAAGATGGCCCTCGGTCCCGAAATTTTCACCGCGCGCGACGGAGGCGAATGGTCCAATCACGCCGCTGCGATTCTCCACACCGTCACCGAAACCGCCATTCAATCCCATGGCCGTTGCCTGCTTGCCCTGTCCGGAGGTTCTACCCCTCGAACACTCTACGCCACCCTTGCCTCCTCTCCCTGGAAAGACCGCTTCGACTGGTCACGGATCTTTTTCCTCTTCGGCGACGAACGGTGCGTGCCGCCGGACCATCCGGAGAGCAACTTCGGCATGGCCCGGACGGCGCTGTTCCAACCACTGGGCATCCAAGACGATCACATCGTTCGCATGAAAGGCGAATCTGCTGATCCGCAGGCCGCAGCCCAGGACTATGAAGCGGTCCTTCGACAGTTGACGAATTGCCCACCGCCCGCTCTTCCCACCCTCGACGTGATCCTACTTGGTCTGGGCGACGACGGTCACACGGCGTCCCTCTTTCCAGGGACGGCGGCGCTTGGGGAACGAGAAAAAGCCGTGACCGTCGGCTTTGCCCCGACAGGCGTTCGGACTCGGCTCACCCTCACCTTGGGTGTGCTCAATCGGGCAAGTGTGATACTCTTCCTGGTCACCGGCTCACCCAAGGCACCAGTGGTGAGAAAAATCCTCACCCCCCAGAGTGAGGAGGACAGGGTTCTCCCCGCAGCCTTGGTGGCGCCGGAAGCCGGACGGCTGATTTGGATGTTGGACCATTCCGCCGCATCCCAGTTGCCGGCTCACAGGCAGGCAGTCTGGAACTTTTTCCCATGATTCTCGCTGGCGACATCGGCGGCACCAAAACCAATCTTGCACTCTACGATTGGACGGAGGGACGGACCGAGCCGGTTCGCATCGAATCCTTCCCTAGCGGCGACTACTCGTCACTAGAAGACATCCTCCGCGACTTCCTCGCGGCACCGCTTCCGACCTCGTCATCCATTGAACAAGCCGCTGAAACAGCCGAACCAGAATCCATCGCCGAGCGCACAGCCGATGAGGCGTCAACGCCTTTGCAGATCGAGGCAGCCTGTTTTGGAATCGCGGGCCCTGTGTTCGAAAATCGAAGCCAGACGACGAATCTCCCCTGGGTGGTCGACGGCGATCAGATTGCCAAGGAGTTCGCGATTCCGAAGGTCCGGCTCCTCAATGATCTCGAAGCGACAGCCCACGGTATCTTGTTGCTCCATCCTGACGAGGTCGAGGTATTGAATGAGGGCAAGCCTCCGACGAAACGGCAGGCCCTGGCCATCATCGCCGCCGGAACCGGCCTGGGAGAGGCGATTCTTTATTGGGACGGGACCACCTACCGCCCCATGCCGTCGGAAGGGGGCCACGCCGACTTTGCGCCGAACAACGACCATGAGATCGAGCTGCTCCGCTATCTGCGGGGCCAATATCTTCACGTTAGTTACGAGCGTGTCCTCTCCGGCCCTGGCCTCCTTGCCATCTATGAATACCTGCGCGACACGAAAAAAAATGAACCAACCTGGCTGGCCGAGAAAATTAAAACCGGCAATCCCGCCGCGGTGATCGCCGAGGCCGGCCTCGCGGGACAGGCCGACATCGCCAAACAAGCCTTGGATCTGTTTGCGTCGATCTATGGAGCGGAAGCCGGCAATTTAGCGCTCAAAGCTCTTTCGCTGGACGGGGTCTATGTCGCGGGCGGCATCGCTCCGAAACTCATCGCCAAACTTCGAGACGGTACCTTCATGAAGGCCTTCACCAACAAGGGGCGATACAAACGATTGATGACTTCGATTCCTGTCAAGGTTGTCATGAATGAACATACCGCTCTACTCGGCGCTGCCTCGATCGCAGCCACCCTTGCCCGGCGCGGGAAACCATGACGACCCCGTCCGATCTTGATAGCCTCAAAAAAGCCGCCGCACTGAAGGCTGTCGAGTTTGTCCACGACGGCATGGTGGTCGGGTTGGGAACGGGATCCACCGCACGACATCTGGTGATCGCCTTGGGCGAGAAAGTTCGCGCCGGCATGAAGCTTCGCGGCGTCGCCACGTCACAAGAGACTGCCTCGCTGGCAACCCAATCAGGCATTCCCCTCATCGATACGGACAATCGCTGGGAAATCGACGTTGCCATCGACGGAGCGGATCAAGTCGATGCCGCCTTCAACCTGATTAAGGGGGGAGGCGGAGCCCTGCTCAAGGAAAAAATCGTGGCCGCTTCGGCCCGACAGTTCATCGTCATGGTCGATCAGACCAAGCTGGTCCCGGTCCTGGGAGGGTCGTTTCCGTTGCCAATCGAAATCATTCCCTTTGGCTGGGGCAGCACCGCTCGACACATCGAGGAAGTGACCAAGAGTCCTGTGGTGCTGCGCGAGCGCCACGGCGCCCCCTACCGAACCGAAGCCGGCAACTTGATCGTGGACGTGCATCTCGACCGGATTGATCGACCACGAGAACTGGAAGTCCTTCTGAACCTGATTCCCGGCGTGGTTGAAACCGGCCTCTTCGTTGGACGAACGGACATCCTGATCATCGGCACCACCCAAGGGGTCCAGGTTCATCATGCGCCGAAAGGATCGTAAGACGGCTCTACCGAAGACTTTCATCCCCTCCGAATCACCGTTCTCAGCACAAAAACGCCACACCAGCTCTCAACCCCTCCTCCATTCATTAGAGGGGCTTGAGACCTCCGCCATCACCGTGTAGGCTGGACCTCGGAAGAGGCGAGTTATCCCGTTCAAAATGGTGTGTCTTCAAAATGGTGTGCCATGGTTCGATTGTCTAGCCTGATGCTTACCTTCTCTCTGAACCTGATGATCGGTATGGCTACCGGGTGCGGAGGCACAACGGATCTCCCTCAACAGCTTCCCCCCAACAATACGGTCACACTGCAGCTCGTGACGGACCGCCTCTCGTTTCCCGTCTTCATGACGGCGCCCCCTGGCGACAACACGAGGCTGTTCGTTGTCGAAAAGGAAGGACTCATCCGCATCGTGACCGTGAACGGGGGAGGGATTCTTCCCACGCCATTTCTTGATCTACGCGTTGATCTACGCGGTCAGATTTCTACAAGCGGAGAACAGGGATTGCTGGGATTGGCCTTTGATCCAGGCTACTCAACCAATGGCAATCTATATATTTTTTATACGAACCCG
>JANDJC010000023.1 GCA_024331045.1 Nitrospira sp. | reverse complement strand
AACACCCAAAAAATCCCAATCGCTAACATCGCAAACCAGCCAATCTTCCACGGCCGCGAATCATACCACTGCGAAATATCATAACCCCGCTCTGCCGCCATAATGAATCCCTCCTTGTGAATTAATTTTTTTTATTTTACCACATTTAAAACTTACCCGCTTGCTGTCCACCGGATCCCCATCGCCTGGACTTAGACAGTTCGTACCCGATCATAGCAATAACCAATAGGATCATGAGCGGCCCGATGGCCTTCTGACCGATCTTGCCATAGTCAGTCTGTTGCACCCGTAAGAGATAGGACGATGAGCTGAACCCTTCGGGCATAATGACAAATGTGTACAGCCCTTTGCTTAAATGTGCCTCACCTCGTAGGACTCCATCCGGGTGGATAACCGGTGGCCAATAGGCCACGGTCTGCTCTTCTTGCGACCCATCACTTCCCCTCACCAGCCGAACCCCTACTGGCAGAGTGCGTAACACTGGATCCACGAGGTCGAGCACCAAAAACGTCTCGCCCTCTCCTGGAATATCCGTGCAATATTGAGCCTTTGCCTCGTGTTGGGGCTGATAGGCATTAAAATGAACCAAATTACCGCCTACCCGCCGCACACAAACATCGTCTTCCAACGCCACCTTTCCGTGAGCAGCGGCCATGGCGGGGAAGAACGCCGTGACGATTACGATCACCCCTCCACGTACGAACGACAACACGGCCATTTTTCTTCCTCCTTCTCTTGTTTCCTCAGAGCTCTTCTTTCCTGAAAAAGCGGGGGGCGATTTTTCGCGTTCGCCGAGCAACCCCTCTCCGGAATTCCTCCTGCTCTTCCCCGCCACCATGGTGGACGAAGAATCTTGTTATCATTCAACCCCACAATCTTCCACCCGTCAAGCCCACCTTTTGATCGAAGCTCCCCCACTCACCCTTCTCTGCTTGATCGAGGGATCAAGCCGCTGCGTCGAACCAGGCTACCGTCGGCAAGCGGCGCACAACCCTTCATTCCCCTACCTTGACCCCAGTCGAGGGAATCGTGGACAACGGGGCGAACCGAAAACATTATTCGGTGGCGAGAACCGGCTCTTCATCCAACCAAGCATCACCTTCGGTCGACTGTTCCCCACCAATAGTCAGCGACTTGAAGTCAAACAGGCGAGGATCCATGAGCAATGACGGTGCGACATTGGTCAAGGCCGCGGCGATACTGTCGGTGCAACCGGGTGAATCTTGCTCCCATTGGCGAAGCCAAGCCTTCACTTTCTTTCGTTTCATATCCTCCTGTGATCCGCACAGGTCACAGGGGATGATCGGAAAGTTCCGCAGCTCCGCGTATCGAGCCAGATCTGATTCCCTTACATAGGCCAGGGGACGGATCACAAGATGCCGTCCGTCTTTCGAACGCAGTTTGGGGGGCATAGCCTTGAGCTTCCCCGTATAAAAGAGGTTCAGAAACAACGTCTCAATGATGTCGTCACGATGGTGGCCTAACGCGATCTTCGTGGCACCGAGTTCGGTCGCAATCCGATAGAGGTGCCCCCGCCGCAGTCGCGAACAGAGGGAACAGGTCGTTCGGCCCTCAGGAATGAGCCGCTTCACAATTGAGTACGTGTCGCGTGACTCAATGTGGAAGGGAACACCTAAACTGGCTAGGTAATCCGGCAGAACATGGGCGGGAAACCCTGGTTGTTTTTGGTCGAGATTGACGGCAACGAGATCAAACTTCACCGGCGCACGCCGCTTGAGGACCAGCAGGATATCGAGTAACCCGTAACTGTCTTTCCCGCCCGAGAGACACACCATCACCTTGTCGCCATCCTCAATTAGGCAGTAATCGGCAATGGCTCGCCCCACTAATCGACAGAGACGGGTCTGAATTCGCTCCGTTTCCTCGTCCAACTGATGGGACGGCAACGTTGGAAGTGAACGGTGGCCGTGCATGGGTGGGATTGTACCTATCTCAACGGTCAGCTGTCGATAAACGGCAAGATGGGCCATTGAGGCAGCCTATTATGAGGGGAATACCCGCTTGAGTGGTAGCCTCCCTCGCAGTATCCTCCCACCTTAAAAAACAATGGATCGGCTCCAAGACAATGACACCAACTGAAGCTGCCACCGCGCTGCTCCGCCTCATGCCGCAACCTCCCACCGCCATTCAGCTCGAAGAGTACGGTCTCTCTGTCCCTGCATCAGACCTCCCTATCCTTTCGCGGGAACTTCTGTCTCTCAACCTCTATTGGGTCTTCGCAGCCATCGACGCCCATGTTCCCTCACGGTATCGCACCGCCATCCGCACCTCTCTCCTCCAGGCAATTCGATCGACCTGGTGGAGCACAGGACACATAGGAGAAGGATCCTGGGACGACTATCTAAAAGAAATGGCTGATCGCTGTGCTCATTATGCGTACTTGGTCGATTATGAAGGCATGAGCCACATGGCAGTGAGCGCTGAGGCCGCCTCGTTACTTGAGGATCGTGGTTTTGTGATCTCGGAGGAAGACCGAAACAAACTGCTCGTGTTCTTAATCGATTATGCGCCGGCAGCCCAGTACGGCAAGCTTTTGGAAGAGGCAGGATAGCGTTCGCTTGCTGGCGCATGGAGTGCCTTGCCTCCGGAAGGGCGAGCAGAGTGACGCATCGACCGCGCAGCCTCTCGGCACGACATACCCGGCCCCCATCCTCGGCACCACACTCGAAAATACGTGCACCTCACGCGCGCACGACATGACAAGCTCCTCTCTCCTAGAAAGAGCCTAGCAATAGCGAGGAGCTTAGAGATATCGACGAGAGAGTACTGTTCCGTGATCATCCAACTCATAGAGCAACGGAGCCCCTGTAGGGATATTCAACTCTAACACCGCTTCCTTCGATAACTGGTCCAGCTCCATCACCAAGGCGCGAAGGCTGTTTCCATGGGCAGCGACCAGAATCGTCTCTCCTTTGAGAAGATACGGTTTGATCGCTTGTTCATAATAGGGGAGAACCCGCTCAGCCGTATCTTTCAAACTTTCACCCCCCGGCGGTCTCACGTCATAACTTCTCCGCCAAAGCTTGACCTGCTCTTCACCGTATTTTTGGGCAGTTTCTGCTTTGTTGAGTCCCTGCAGCTCTCCATACATCCGCTCGTTTAAAGCCTGGCTCTTTTCGATAGGAATGTGAGTTTGACCAATCGTTTCCAGCACAAGTCGCAAGGTCTCGTTCGCTCGGCTCAACATAGAAGTGAAGGCTCGATCGAAGGTAAACCCCTTGAGTTTCTGCCCGGCCTGAATCGCTTCTTCGACACCACGGGGAGACAACGGCACATCCACCCACCCGGTAAACCGATTTTCCAAATTCCACTGTGACTCACCATGCCGGAGCAATACCAGGCGACCCATCCCCCTTCCTCCTTACTCTTCTGCCCTTCTCTCCTCTTCCTAATGCAATGAACCCTCTGCTTTTCCTCCACAGCCCACCGGTGGCTCACAACGCTCACGACACCATCGAACAAACAAACTTCGGTTTTTCGGTTTCAGGAGCACAAATCACAAGTGAAAAAACCGACCAACCCTTCCGAACAGTTTCTCCTCTCCCATCGGCATGGTTTCGACCTGTTTAACCGGCCGCCCCTCCCGGTCTGGCACTCCTTCTTGCACCATTTTGGCCATCGAGATGAAATAAAAGATGTACAACGCCACGCCAACCCAGATGACATATGGTTGCACACCGCCCGCATCTTTGAGGGCAGCCTCGCGAGCAGTCGGGGTCATCCCCTCCATCTTTTGAATATTTTCAATCTGCTCTCGGCAGTGCCAGTAGTAGAGATAATGACCCGTCGCTCCCGCCATCACTCCCCAGACCAGGCTGGTGAAGGGGTCGTGCGTGAGGTACACAGAGGCCACCGGCCCCACAGCGTACACAAACGCATGGAGGTACATCTTACGATAGAGAAACCACAAGAAGGAAAAGAGAAAGGCAGGCCAATTCCACGACAAGGCAAACCGTGGTCGTCCGTCGGAAGAAAATTTTTTGAACACTTGAAGATAGTGATCGGCGTGGGGGCCGATGAAGTGTTCCCAGAGGAGTATGTCGCTCCGAGCCCCCCCTCCACCCCACCAACCTGCCGGCTCTGTTTGGGCCTCAGCTGAAGACGAGGATGACGGCGAAGAGGACGGAGAGGACGGATTGAGCGGCGCCCCGCAGTGAGCGCAGAAATTGGCATCATCCGCCTGCTGTCGGTCACAACGAGTACACACCTTCATCGTTGGCAGCTTACCACACCTCGGAGAGAATCAAAAAGCAAGAAGGCCGGGGGCATCGTCATAGAACGTTCACCGACCACCCGCATGACGCCCGATCATGTTAGCCCTCATTGCTTATTGCTTTCACGCCGCCCCTGTGCTAGCCTGCAAAGCTTCTCACGCACCAATTGTTCAATCATCGTTTAACCATGTCGACCTCTTGGTCGACCTCTTGTGCATAACCATGCTGACTGAGGAACTGAAAGAAACCGCCGCGAAATATCTGATGCAGACCTATGCTCGCCAGCCCATCTCGATTGTGCGGGGGAAAGGCGCCAAAGTGTACGATTTGGAAGGTCGGGAATACCTCGACTTCGTCGCCGGCATCGCCGTCAATGTCCTTGGCCATACCCATCCAGACCTCGTCCATGCCCTCCACAAACAGGCCATGCAACTGATTCATGTCTCGAACTTGTATTACACCGAACCTCAAGTCCTCCTGGCCAAAACCCTGGTCGAACATTCCTTCGCCGACCGAGTGTTCTTTTGTAACAGTGGGGCGGAGGCTAATGAAGCTGCCATCAAGTTGGCTCGGCGCTATGCCCACTTAAAATACGGGGCAGGCCGGTTTGAAATCATCACAATGCGCAACTCGTTTCACGGGAGAACGTTGGCCACCATCACGGCGACCGGACAGGAGAAAGTCCAGCAGGGATTTGAACCGCTGATGCCGGGATTCCGATATGTTCCCTTTAACGATTTCTCGGCAGTTGCTGCCGCGGCCAATGACCACACCGCAGCCGTGATGCTGGAGCCAATTCAAGGCGAGGGGGGCGTCCATGTCGCCGATCGAGCCTATCTCCGCCAGCTTCGGGAATTCTGCACCAAACACGACATTCTGCTGATTTTTGATGAAGTGCAAACAGGGATGGGCCGCACCGGCACGCTCTTCGCGTATCAACAAATGGGCGTTGAACCCGACATCATGACCCTTGCAAAGGGATTAGGCGGAGGGGTCCCCATCGGAGCCTGCTTGGCCACCGAACCAGTGGCGGCGGCCTTTACTCCCGGCTCCCATGCCTCGACCTTCGGCGGCAATCCGCTCGCCTGCACCGCGGCCTTGACCGTTCTGCGACTCCTCCTCGAAGGATCTGTGCTGGACCATGCCAAACAAATGGGCGATTATCTGACCAAGGGGCTGGCGAGCTGCAAGGATCGCTGCCGCCTCGTGCGGGAGGTGCGGGGGCTTGGCTTGCTCCAAGGGATGGAGGTGGACACTGACGCGAGAGGGGTCGTAGCGGATTGCCTCAGCCGCGGGCTCCTGATCAACGCCACCAACGAGCAGGTCCTTCGTTTCGTTCCGCCGCTGATCATCTCGGAGCAGGAAATCGACAAATTCATTGAGACACTGACCGCCGTCCTCAACCGTCGCCTCGCCGACGAGCGAGCTGGACATCACTAAGCACTCACAGGGCTCTTGTATGCGACACACGGCACGAAGGACACTCCAGCCGCAGCGCGTCCCCGCTTACGCGAAGGACCTCCTGGACGTGGGAGCCCTCCCGCGCCACCAGATCTTTGATTTGCTGCATCTGGCCGAATCGTTGAAGACCAAACAGCGCAAGGGGATCCCTCACCGTCTGCTCCCCGGCAAAACGCTGGGGCTGCTCTTCCAAAAACCTTCGACACGCACCAGAGTCTCGTTCGAATCAGGGATGACCCAACTGGGCGGCCATGCTCTGGTGTTGCCAACCGGCGACAGTCAACTGTCGCGCGGCGAGAGCATCGCCGACACGGCACGCGTCCTCTCCCGCTACCTAGACGGCATCGTGATCCGCACGTTTGCCCACGCCACCGTCCAAGAATGGGCCGAAGCCTCCTCCATGCCTGTCATCAACGGCCTGACCGATCACAGTCACCCTTGCCAGGCTCTGTCCGATTTGCTCACCATTCAGGAGCACAAGGGTCGGCTCAAGGGCATCACCCTTGCTTATGTAGGCGATGGTAACAATGTGGCCAACTCGCTCATTGAAGCAGGAGCCAAAACGGGCATGAGAGTGGTGGTGGGATGCCCACCCGGCTATCACCCTTCCCCCCACGTCATCGAGCGAGCTCGATCCGAAGCCGAAACCACAGGAGCCTCCATCGAGGTGATAGAGGACCCTCTGGCCGCCGTGCAAGGGGCCGACATCCTGTACACCGATGTCTGGATCAGCATGGGCCAGGAGGGGGAGCGAACCAAACGGCTCAAGGCCTTGGCCCCCTACCGACTTGACAGTCAACTATTGCGTCGGGCAAAGCCCGACGCCATCGTCATGCATTGCCTGCCGGCTCATCGAGGCGAGGAGATCACGGCCGACGTGCTCGACGGCCCTCAATCCGTCGTCATCGATCAAGCGGAAAACCGTCTACACATGCAAAAAGCGATTTTAGTCCGGCTGCTTGCCGGACGGAAAGGCACGTAAGGTTAGTTACCGATGACTCGCACCCCCATTCGCAAGATCGTCCTGGCCTATTCGGGAGGCCTTGACACTTCCGTCATTTTGAAGTGGCTGCAAGAGACCTATCAGGCCGAGGTCATCGCCTTCTGCGCCGACCTTGGCCAAGGTGAAGACCTGCGTGGCATTGCGGCCAAGGCGCGCAAGCTCGGAGTAAAGAAAGTGTACGTCGAGGATCTTCGGGAAACCTTCGTCAAGGACTATGTCTTTCCGATGTTGCGTGGCAATGCTCTATATGAAGGCTGCTACCTCCTGGGGACCTCGATCGCTCGCCCGCTCATTGCGCGTCGGCAAGTGGAGATCGCCCTCCAAGAAGGGGCCGATGCCGTGGCGCACGGGGCGACCGGCAAGGGAAACGATCAGGTTCGATTCGAACTGACTTATGCGGCGCTCGCGCCGGATCTCAAAATCATTGCGCCCTGGCGTGAATGGAGCATGAAGTCCCGCCGCGAGCTGATCGAGTACGCCGAGCAGCGGGGCATTCCCGTGACGGCTACCAAGGCCAAACCGTACAGCATGGACTTGAATCTCTTTCACGTGAGTTACGAAGGAGGCATTCTCGAAGACCCTTGGCAACCCCCTCCGCCCGACATTTTTCGGATGACCGTCTCGCCGGAGGAGGCGCCCGACAAGCCACTCGAAATCGAAATTGACTATGTGGCGGGCAACCCCGTGGCGGTAGACGGCAAAAAAATGAGTCCGGCGAAACTTTTAGCCCACCTCAACAAGCTAGGGGGCGCGCATGGCATCGGGCGTGTTGATTTAGTGGAGAACCGCTACGTCGGCATGAAGTCCCGCGGCGTCTACGAGACGCCGGGGGGGACCATTCTGCATGTCGCTCACCGGGCCCTTGAATCCCTCACCATGGATCGCGAAGTCCTTCACTTGCGGGACGGGCTGATCCCCCGTTACGCGGCCCTCATCTACAATGGCTATTGGTTCAGCCCCGAGCGAGAGCTCTTGCAGGCAGCTATCGATTACGCCCAACAAGATGTCAGTGGCACGGCCCGCCTCAAACTCTACAAGGGGAACTGCTCGCTCGTCGGTCGCAAATCGAACCAATCACTCTACCGGTTGGACCTCGCCACTTTTGAAGAGGACGATGTCTACAACCAGAAGGACGCTGAAGGCTTCATCCGATTAAACGGCCTCCGGTTGAAGATTCGGGCACAGCGGCGCAAGGTCGGAAGCTCGCGCAAGGTTGGAAACTGATGAGGCGGGCACGCGGCAAGAGCTTCCGTGCGCTCGGCAAGGCCTGGGCCGGTCGGTTTCGCGAGCGAACCCATCCGCTTGTTGAGGCCTTTACGAATTCGCTGGCGACGGATCGGCGGCTTTATGCTTACGACATCCAAGGAAGCATTGCCCATTGTAAAACTCTCCAGAAAGCCGGCATCCTCTCGGCTCAAGAAAGCCGCGCCATCGTGAAGGGGCTTCACATGGTCAAGAAGGAACTGGACGAAGGACACTTCGCCTTCCTTCCTACTGACGAAGACATTCACATGGCGATCGAACGGCGTCTGACCGAACTGATCGGTCCCCCGGGTGGGAAGTTGCACACGGGACGAAGCAGGAACGATCAGGTGGCGTTGGACATTCGGCTCTACCTGCGGGAGCAACTTGACAAACTCATTGAGCAATGTGTGGAGTTCCAGCGGACGCTGGTCGCCAAGGCCAAGGCCAACCTTTCTGTTCCGATGCCAGGCTACACGCATCTGCAGCGAGCCCAGCCGGTTCTTTTTGCCCACCATCTCCTTGCCTATGTCGAGATGATCGAACGAGACAAGGGACGGTTGCGCGACGCCAGGGCCAGGCTCAATGTGATGCCGCTGGGATCGGGCGCCTTAGCTGGCACCAACTATCCGATCGATCGATCCTATACGGCCCAGCTCTTGGGGTTTCCAGCGATCACCCTTAATAGTCTGGACGCCGTCTCAGACCGCGACTTCGCCATTGAGGTGGTAGCGGCCCTCGCTATCATTATGATGCACCTCTCCCGACTGAGCGAGGAGTTGGTCATCTGGGCCTCGCAGGAATTTCAATTCGTCGATCTACCAGACGCCTTTTGCACCGGCAGCAGCATGATGCCTCAGAAGAAGAACCCCGATGTGCCTGAGCTCGTACGGGGGAAAACCGGCCGCCTCTACGGTCATCTGATGCATCTGCTGGTGATGCTGAAGGGACTTCCATTGAGCTATAATCGCGACCTGCAAGAGGACAAACCGGCGTTGTTTGATGCGCTGGAGACCACCGCTTCGTGCCTCCAGGTCATGACGGCATTGACGAGCCGTCTGACCGTGAATCGGGACGCTCTTGACCAGGCGTTGCACCAGAGTGGTCTCCTGGCAACGGAATTGGCCGACTACCTGGTGGAGCGAGGCATGCCATTTCGGGAGGCCCACGAAACGACCGGCCGCATAGTCTTGGCCGCCCTGGAGCAGAAACGAGAGTTGACGGACTTTTCGTTGGAAGAACTCCGACAATTCTCCAGCCGCATCGACAAGGAGGTTTTCGCGCGACTGACTGTGGCCTCGGCCATCAACCGCAAGCGCCAGATTGGAGGAACCGCCCATCAACAGGTCCGCCGACGCCTAAAAGAGCTTGAACGGATGCTGCGATGAAGATGAAATGGATGGTCTTGCCGGTCATCGTGATGCTTCTCGTCGCCTGCGGAGTGGTCGGAGCGCCCGTAGCCCCGGAAACGATCGGCGTTGCTCCCGTGATCGAACAACAGCGACTCAGCCAACAAGTGGCCGAACCACGGCAGGCGGAAGAGGCCCCCAATGTCGAGTCCGACCAGCTCGATCCGACTCCACAAGGCCAGGATGAAGAGCTGCTGCCATTGCGGCCGGTTGGCACAAGATAACAATCCTCTGGTGCTCGACGCACCATGGCCGAAAAGGACAAGAACTTATGAATTTTTTTGAATACCGGGACGGTGAGCTCTACTGCGAGGATGTTCCCATTCGTCGCATCGCCAAAGAAGTGGGTACGCCCTGTTACATCTACAGTTACGCAACACTTGTTCGTCACTTCCGTGCTTATGATGAAGCCTTCCAGACGATTCCCCACCTGGTTGCGTTCGCGATGAAGGCCAACTCCAACCTTGCTATCCTGCGGTTGATGGCCAAAGAAGGGAGCGGAGCCGACATTGTATCCGGGGGCGAACTGTTTCGAGCGCTAAAAGCCGGCATCCCTCCTTCCAAGATCGTCTTTGCCGGTGTGGGCAAATCACCAGATGAAATCCGCGATGCCCTGAAAGCTGACATCCTCATGTTCAACGTGGAATCTCCGGCCGAGATTCGCACCATCAACGACATCGCGGCCTCGCTGGGGAAACCGGCTCGCATCGCATTGCGAATCAACCCCGATGTCGACCCTAAGACTCATCCCTATATCTCGACGGGCATGAAGAAGAGCAAGTTCGGGATTGCCGCAGACCGCGCGCTGGAGGAATATAAGGCCGCCTCGTCCATGAGCCACATCGACGTTTGCGGAGTCCACGCCCACATTGGGTCCCAGTTGACGGATGTCACGCCGTTTGTCGATTCGCTCAAGAAAGTCGTGGCGCTGCTCCAAACTCTCAAGGACCACGGCATTAACATTCGCTACTTGAACATCGGCGGCGGGCTTGGCATCACCTACTCCGAAGAAAAGCCGCCGCTGCCACACGAGTTGGCCGATGCTATCGCCCCGCTGGTCAACGGTCTGGGCGTGACGCTGGTCATGGAACCGGGCCGTGTTATTGTCGGCAATGCGGGTATCTTGGTCACAACGGTCCTGTACGAAAAGGTCGGCGAGACGAAACGCTTTGCGATCGTCGATGCCGCCATGAATGATCTCATTCGCCCCAGTTTGTATGGGGCCTACCATGACATCCGCCCGGTCAATCAACAGGCTGGCGAGCGACCAAAACAATTGATGGACGTGGTCGGCCCTGTCTGTGAATCAGGGGACTTCTTGGCGAAAGACCGCATGTTGGCATCGGTGAAGCCTGGAGAGTTGCTAGCGGTTATGAGCGCGGGAGCCTATGGCTTTGTGATGGCTTCCAATTACAACTCGCGTCCGCGCGCGCCGGAGGTACTGGTCAAAGGGGGAGATTTTTCCGTCATCCGGGCCCGCGAAACATACGAGGACCTGATCAAGGGCGAAACCATTCCACCCTTTTTGCAATGAGAGGCCCCTATGTTTACCGGTTCACTGGTTGCCATTGTGACTCCCTTTCGGAACGGACGGATCGACGAACGGGCTTTGGCTGACTTGATCGAATGGCAAATCGCCAAAGGCACGGATGGCATTGTGCCTTGCGGTACGACCGGAGAGTCCGCCACCCTCTCTCATGAGGAACATCACCGTGTCATCGAACTGACGGTGGAAGTCGTCAATCGTCGGGTACCGGTCATTGCCGGAACCGGTTCAAACAACACCGACGAGGCCATCGCGCTGACCAAACACGCCAAACGAGTCGGAGCTAACGGTGCATTGCTCATCACTCCCTACTATAACAAACCCACCCAGGAAGGACTGTATCGACACTACAAGGCAGTCGCGGAAGCGGTCGATCTGCCCCTGGTTCTGTACAATATTCCTGGCCGGACTGGCGTCAACATGTTGCCGAGCACCATCGCCAGACTGTCGGCAATTGACACGATCATCGGCGTGAAGGAAGGGAGCGGTTCCGTTCAACAAGCGTCCGACATCGTGCAACTCTGCGGAGACCGCATCACCGTCTTATCGGGAGATGACGCCTTGACACTTCCCATGATGGCAGTGGGTGCCAAGGGCGTCATCACGGTCACGGCCAACATTATGCCAACCGAAATGGCGCAACTGGTCAAAACCTTCGCCGAGGGCAAGATCGCCGAGGCCAGACGCCTTCATTTTATGCTCTCCCCCTTGTTTGCCGCCCTGTTTCTGGAGACCAATCCCATACCAGTGAAGGAGGCGCTGGGGATGATGGGCAAGATTGATCCGGAGTTGCGGCTTCCTCTCTGCCCGATGGCCCAGGACGCCAAAGAGAAACTGCGTCAGGTCCTCAAGGATTTGCATGTGATCTGATAACGAATTCCTAGATACAGCGATGCGAGTCCTCGCCGGTATCCAGCGAAGTAACTCCGAACAGACGGAACAGGGAGGAACTTCTGTCTTGTAATGAGAGACGCAGCATGATCGCAGTCGTCGTAGTTGGTGCGGCAGGACGAATGGGCTGCCGATTGGTGTCGCTGATCAAGGAGTCAGCGAACGTGACACTTGCTGGCGCCCTAGAGGCTCAAGGCCATCCAGCCATCGGGAAAGACGCGGGAGAAATTGCCGGAGCCGGCTATGCCGGCGTGCCCATTACCGACGATCTTTCATCGCTGATGGAGCGGGGCGAGGTCATCATTGATTTTTCGGCCCCTGAAGCGACGCTGGCGCACCTTCGTATCGTCACTCAGCATGGGCGCGCCATGGTCATTGGCACAACGGGGTTTTCTTCCTCGCAACGGGACGAGCTCGTCTCCCTGGCCAGTCTGATTCCCTGCGTGTGGTCTCCCAACATGAGCGTCGGTATCAATCTACTTTGCAAGGTCATCACTGACATGGCCCGGATCCTCGGTGACGAGTATGACATCGAAGTGATTGAAGCGCATCATCGTCTCAAGAAGGACGCACCCAGCGGGACAGCTCTCAGGATAGCCGAAGTCCTGGCAAAAGCGGTGAATCGGGACCTTGATCGAGTGGGAGTCTATGCCCGAAAAGGCATGATCGGAGAGCGATCAAAAGATGAAATCGGCATCCAGACCATTCGTGCGGGCGATATCGTTGGAGACCATACCGTGCTCTTTGGAGGCATCGGGGAACGTATTGAGGTCACCCATCGCGCGAGCAGCCGGGACACCTTTGCCCGTGGCGCGTTGCGCGCGGCAACGTGGGTCATCAAACAGCCGCCCGGCCTCTATGATATGGGAGATGTGCTCGGCCTCCGATAACCGGTGCAGGGGGAAAAGGACAAGAAGAGGTAGTCTGCTCACTGCCGGGGCGAGTCTTTAACCCCTTCAGTGGCCGCCTTTCTCTAGAGCATGAATCATCTTCTCGGCTTCTTCGTCGAAGCGGCACACAGCCCTTCCCCCGGCTCCACTTCAGTTGCTGTTCTCCCTTTTCCCCTCTCACAGCAGTTTTTTCACCTAGAAAGCCTCATCCAGGCTTCCTTCCGCGATTTCACCAGCGGAGGGTCTGAAGGGCGTCAAGCAAACCGATTAATGTCGAGCCGTAATGGGACGCGGTTCTTGATCTGCCGCTTTCCGGCGACCACAATTCAAACAGGCAAACACCGTGATCGCCAATCCAGCGTCCAAATCGACCGCCCGCTCCGGTAACATTGTGCCGTGGCACTTATCACATGTCTTCATGGGGGGACAATCTACCATGTTCTTTTGTCGAAACATATCCTCCAGAAGTACTGGGTGGGCAACCAAAAATGCTCATCCCTGCCTAGCACAAATGGTCCAGTCCTTCTTATCCTGGCTTATCCTGGCATCACCCTCTGCGGGTTTTAAAAAGAGGCACCACGGCATGAGGTTGTTCCCCCGTCATTGACAACCTTTTCTCCATCACATAGGATTGTGGCATAAGATCAGAATGCCACAATGTATAGGCTTCTTCTCGTCACCGCTCTTCTCATTGTTCTCTATTTCTTACTGCGGCAGATCCTTCGAGGGATCAGGCAACCCCACATCGACGATCGGGGTGCCTCGATCGATCACGACCAGATGGTGCTGGATCACGTTTGTCAAACCTTCGTGCCCCGCCGAACGGCTCTGACCAAGGAGATTGGAGGACAACTCCACTACTTTTGCAGCAGCGCCTGCATGACCGCTTTTGAAAAACGTCAATCGACTCGCCCTACCTAACAACCCGAGTAGCTGTAATCGGTGAGTTTGTCCTCCTTGTCAAACTTGAGCGTAATCTGACATTCGTTGGGGGAGAAATTGAAGAGGGGAGGACCAGACTTGCCGCCGGCGATTCGGTAGTATGTCCATGTCTCGCCACCGAAGAAGCGCGCCGCTTTTCCGTCTGGTGCACCCCAATGTTTCTGAAACCAAGCCTTGTCTTTCCCTTGAAGCTCTGCCGGTTTGAGCGAGGCATCCAAGTAAGGATTACCCCCGCCACAGGCAACCAGGAGCAGGCAACAGATAAACGCTGCGACCATCCCACGCATCAGGTCCCCCTGTTTACCGAAAACTGTCTTGTTCTCATTTGCAAGTGATGAGCGAAATCTTAGCCGTCGCATCAGGAGCTGTCAAACATCGTCCGCTCCTCCATCTTGCCATTCCGTTGCGCCGTAGCCGTGATCCCCGTACAATGGCTCAACAAGACAGCCGTTGCTTCCAACGAGACCTTCTACATGAAAGGAGTCGGCCATGTTGTTTTTCCTCGACACTGCCAACGTGAAGGAAATCCATGAAGCAAACAGCTTGGGCGTCCTGGACGGCGTCACCACAAACCCCTCACTGGTCGTGAAAGAAGGACGCAGTTTCAGGGACATGCTCCAAGAGATCTGTGCCATCGTGAACGGCCCTATCAGTGCCGAAGTGGTCAGTGTGGAAACGGACGCCATGGTGAAGGAAGGCAAGGAGCTGGCCAAGATTCATCCCAACATCGTCGTCAAATGCCCCCTCACGCCCGACGGTATCAAGGCCACCAAGCAATTGTCCTCAGAAGGGATCCGCGTCAACGTGACGCTCTGTTTTTCTCCCACCCAAGCTCTGTTAGCGGCCAAGGCCGGAGCCTGGTGTGTGTCGCCCTTCGTGGGACGTTTGGATGATGTGAGCTCCAACGGCATGGAACTGATCCGCCAGATCGTGACCATCTACAAAAACTATGACTACAAGACTCTCGTCCTGGTGGCGAGCGTTCGCCACCCTCAGCATGTGGTCGAATCGGCCTTGGCGGGAGGCCACATCTGCACCATGCCTTATAGCGTGTTCCAGGCCCTGTTCAAACACCCCCTGACCGATGTCGGACTCAAGAAGTTCCTCGACGATTGGAAGGCGAAAGGGCAACAATAACATTATGGGGAGTCCTCTGGTCGCTTGTCCTCAGAAGAGGGAACCACTGAGGAATCGCGCGCGAGTTCATGCCTCGCCCTGCGGAAGATCGCATGAAACATCGGGCGGGTCAGTTTGCCGGTAAAGGTATTCTGTTGGCTGGGGTGATAGGACCCCAACAGCAGCACCCCCCAGGGTAACCGGTGGGCCACCCCATGCCGAAACGGTGGAAGGGGTGAGGGAATGTCCTTTCCCTCTAACCGGCAGGTCTTCAAATATTGGTCAAACGCGAGTTTCCCGAGCGCCACTACGACCCGAACGTTCCGCAAAAGCCGAATTTCCTCGCGCAAAAATTGGCGGCACTGCTCGATTTCAGCGGGCGCCGGTTTATTGGCCGGTGGCGCACACCGTACTGTCGCGCCGATATAACAATCCGACAGCACGAGACCGTCACCCCGATGAGTCGACGACGGTTGGTTGGCAAACCCATGGCGATACAACGCCTCATACAGCCAATCTCCGCTTCGATCTCCGGTAAAGATTCGCCCGGTCCGATTTCCCCCATGGGCGGCTGGAGCAAGCCCCAAGACGTAGAGCCGTGCTTGATCATCGCCAAACCCCGGCACCGGTCGCCCCCAATAGTCCCACCTCATGAATTGCCGCCGTTTGGCTTCAGCCACACTCCGCCGATACGCCACCAATCGTGGACAGGCGGAGCACTCGATGATGGTTCGATTCAACAGCGCCAACGTCTTCATGACCGTCGCCTCAGTGTAACACCAACGAGAAATGCATTCTGCTTGCCGACGGCTTTTCACCTTGCTAGCATCGGGCGGTGGAGCTTCTTTATCCCACCACGGAGACGAATTCACCGGGCGAAGAGGGGGGAATGATCTTCATAACTTTGCTCACGGCAACAGTTGTCTGGTTCTCTTTTGTGAGTGACGGCTGGGCGGTCTCACCAGCAGAACCATTGGACAATGACCGAGGTCTTTTTTCTTCCGAGCCATCAGACGAGATGACCGAGCCGGAGGACCGCCTGGTCATTCTGCCGGAAATCCGCCGAGAACATCAGCGCTACTTTCTCAGCTCGTTTAAGTTGCCCGAGAAGATAACGTTCGCTGGAATGCCGGTGCCGCTTGACAATTGGCAGGTTCGAGAACGGATTGAATACGAATTCTATCAATTCCTGGCCAATGAAGGGGAAAGCATCATCCTCGCGAAACGAACGGGACGCTGCTTTCCTCCAGTTGAGAAACAGTTGGCCGACGCCGGTCTCCCGGACGACTTGAAGTACATGTTGCTGGTAGAGAGTAAATGTATCGCGGTTGCCTATTCCAAGGCCAAAGCGTCAGGGCCATGGCAGTTTATCCCCTCCACTGGCCGCCGCTATAGTCTAAAAAGCGACGCGGTCCTTGACGAGCGTCGCAACCTCGAGCTCTCGACGGAAGCGGCGGTCAAATACCTCTCCTATTTGAAGGACCTTTATCAAAACGACTGGTTCCTCGCCATGGCCTCTTATAACGCCGGTGAAGAACGTATCCGCAAACTCCTCAAAGAACAGCGGGTCACCGATTACTGGAAACTCCACGTACCCCGTGAAACGATGCGGTATGTCCCGCGGATCATCGCAGCGAAGGAGATCTATTCTCAACCCGAAAAGTATTTGGGGCTATCTAAAAAGGATCTCTATCTTCCGCTGGAGACCGAAACCGTCACTGTGAGCATCAAAGAGGCACAGCGGCCCCTCACGTCGATCGCCGAAGAATTCGGTACCTATCTTCTGGAACTCAAACTGCTGAATCCCGAATTCAAAAAAGACACGTTACCTCGCGGCACCTACCAGATTCGAGTCCCTCGACAGAGCTGCCCCAACCGCTGCTTTCGGCAAGACAAGCTTCCCTAGTCCCTTCCTTTACCTCAATGGTGCTCTCGATTCACCTCCCCCCTTCCCCCGCCGCACCGTTGCTCCGCTCATTGATCAAGGCTGGGCTCGAGGCAGCCGATCCGAGCCGAATCCTGCCTCGCCACGTATCCCGCCGCGGGCGGTTGTTGAGAATAGGACGGCACCTCTATGATCTCGCCTGTTATGACCGTCTCGTCGTCGTAGGAGCAGGGAAAGCCTCGGCACGGATGGCCCAATCGCTGGAATCCATTGTGGGATCACGGATCGCAGGAGGACTCGTCGTGGTCAAAACCGGACACAGTGCTCCACTTGAGCACATTACCGTTGTCGAAGCAGCTCACCCCATACCAAATCGCGAGGGGTTACTAGCCGCGAAACGGATGATCACCTTGGTCGGGGACCTCACTGCTCGTGACCTGCTCATCGTGTTACTCTCGGGCGGCGCATCAAGTCTGTTGCCCGCCCCCGTGCCTGGTCTCACGCTGTCCGACAAACAACGGACGACTGATCTTTTGCTGAGAAGCGGAGCCTCGATCGACGAGATGAATGCCGTTCGCAAACATTTGTCTCGGTTAAAGGGCGGCGGCCTCGCGCGATGTACCAAGGCTACCATCATAACCCTCCTCCTTTCGGACGTGCTGGGTGACGATATCAGCACGATCGGGTCTGGACCGACGGCACCAGACAAGACCACCTTTGCCGACGCCATTGCCATCCTGAGGCGATATCGAATTTGGCGAGCCACGCCCCCCACCGTACGTCGGTATCTCCTTCAAGGGGTGAAGGGCGCGGTCCCCGAGACGCTCAAACCCGGTGCGAGCCAACTGCGGCGCGTGCGTCATGTCATCATCGGCAACAACCGACAGATGCTCGAGGCCGTCGCCAAGGCTGCTCGGCTGGCGGGGCTTCATGCTCGACAGCTCGCCTCGCCGCTCACCGGCGAGGCGAGGAAAGAGGCTGGGCGATTCGTGAGGGAGGCCATACGGCTTTTCAACGAGCGCCTCTTGCGACGGCCCGCCTGTTTGATCGCCGGCGGCGAGCCAACCGTCACGGTCACCGGCGGAGGAAAAGGAGGACGGGCGCAAGAATTCGCCACCGCCGCTGCGTTTCATCTTCGGGAGATGCCCCGCACCTGGTTAGTCGCGATGGGATCCGATGGAACTGATGGGCCGACCGATGCCGCCGGCGCCGTAGTCACAGGAGAGACCATGGCCCTCGCCCATTCGCGCGGGGTAGATCTGCTCTCAGCCTTGAACCAACACAACACCTACCCTGCTCTGCGCACCCTTGGCTGCCACATCCACACGGGACCAACCGGCACCAATGTCAACGACCTTTACCTGTTGCTGCTCCTCTAGGTACGATCCCGCTCCATGACGAGCCCTCTGTTGCTCCCCCTCCAGGCGTGTACCGATCCCACGTTGGTCGGAGGGAAAGCGGTGGGCCTGGCTCGCCTCCTGGCCGCCGGGTTCCCTGTTCCACCTGGCATCTGCATCACGACCGCCGCTTACCGCCAATCTCTACTCCGGGCTGGATTGAAAGGGGATCAGGAGTGGGAGTTGGTCTGTACCTCGCCAGCAGGGGAACGTAACCGGACATTGGCTCATTGGCAATCTCTCATTCGGAATCTGGACATTTCTGATCTGGAAGTAGCATGGACCACCGCGCTCACAGCGCTCGGTTTCCCGACCAATATCAGATGGGCCGTCCGTTCGTCCGCCACCAATGAAGACAGCGGCCGACAGAGTTTCGCTGGCCTCTACCGCACTCATCTCGGCATCGCCATGGACTCTCTCGGCATCACCGTCAAAGACCTCTGGGCATCGATCTGGCATGAACAGATTGTGCACTACATGCGTGAGCGAGGCTCCCTCCACTCGGTTCCCTTGATGGCCGTGATTCTCCAGCCGATGCTCAATCCCCTCGCCGCTGGCGTAGCCCATTCCGTCCATCCGGTCACTGGTCGGTCCTTCCAGGTTGTCATCGATGCAGTCCCTGGGTTGGCAGCCCCCCTGGTCGATGGACTGGCCCCGCCAGATCACTTTGTGGTGGACAGGTGGGGCGAGCAAAAGCCCTCCTGGATCCGGCGACGCAGCATCGCCCACAAATCGAATCGTTTAACGGTGACCGACACAGGACTTCGCTGGGAACCGATTCCCGAATCGGATCGCCACCGGCCGTCGCTCTCGGATGAAGACCTGTTTGCAGTGGTGTGTGCCGTCAAGGGGGTCGAGCGTGCGTTCGGATTTCCCGTCGATGTGGAATGGGCGATCGATTCAGAAACCCTGTGGATCCTTCAGGCCCGACCAATCACAGAGGTTCGCCCCTCAGCGGAGATGACCAACGACGACTGCGAGTGGTCGCGCACAAACCTCAAAGAAACAATGCCTGATGTACCCAGTCCCTTCGGGCTCTCGCTTATGGAACGGTTCATGGAAGACCATATCGTTGCACCCTACCGGAAACTGGGCTGCCACATTCCAGCCGGCATGACCTCGACCCGCGTTCTGTACGGTCGCCCTTACCTCAATGTCACACTGTTTCACATGCTCCAAGCCCAGGTGCGAAGTGATCCCTCCCTCCTAGCAGAACACATGGGTGGAGAACCGATCACCGTTGCCCCTCCGGTTACCCCCCTGCCGTGGCCGTCGTTCTTGCGAGCCGCCTTCCTGATGATGCTGGAAATACGGTACGTGGTCGTCCATGGGCCGGCACGGTTCGTCGAGATGAAAAAGGTGGCGAACCGATACTCCCCCTCCTTCATTGCCTCTCTTTCTCTTCGTGAAACAATTGCCCACTTGGAGGAGTTGCGTGCCTGGTTCCAGCAGCGAGAGTTGACTTTCGGAATCGCCGGTGGAGTCGCACAGTGTCTTCAGGTGTTGCACCGTCTTTTGCCCCGCTGGCTGGGAGCTGATTGGAGAGCACTGTTCAATGTCGCACTCCAAGGCCAAGGCACCGTGATCAGTGCCCAGCAGATTCTCCGCTTGGCCGAACTTGCTCACATCGCCCGTCATGAACCAGTGGCTGCTTCATTCTTCGCCACCCATCCGTGGAACCCCGCAGAATTCCGCAACGTCTTGCAGGACACCACCTTTCTGCGGGCCTTCGATGCCTACCTGGAAGACTACGGCCATCGTGCAGTTGGCGAATCGGACGTGATGGCTCCCCGCTTTGCCGACCAGCCGGAAGCGATCTTGGCCGTCTTACGGGCGCACCTTCACACGTCGGCGCAAGCTCCCGGCGACATCCTGGCTCGTCAAGCCCGCGCGAGAGCGGAGGCGCTTCACACCATCAAACAGCGCCTGGGATGGAGACTACACCGATGGTGGATCTATCGATGGTGGGATCGACGCCTCCGCCAGTTTTTTGCCCTCCGCGAAGCCAACCGCCACCATCTGATGTATGTCTCCTTGGCCACCCGCCGACTCCTTCTGCACATTGGTGACCTGCTAGTTTCAGAGGGAATATTCGACGCGCAGGACGACGTGTTCTTCCTGACGCTTCAAGAAGTGTCTCGGCTCGGTCAGGAGAACACACAGGACTGGCGCTCGGTGATCCGCGCCAGACGAGCCGAACGAGCCCGCAACGAGGCCCTACACCCGCCCGATACGATCCGAGACTGGGAAACGGCATTCGCCAGCCTTTCAGAGTCCGCTTGCCACACCAACGTCGATCTCTTGTCCGGTCTTCCAATCAGCGCCGGCACCGCCAGCGGGCCTGTCCGCGTGCTCCGTTCACCTCACGATTGGACATGGGTGCAAGCCGGAGAAATACTTGTCACACCCGTGATCGACCCCGGCATGGCTCCACTCTTCGGCGTTGCCGCAGGAATCATCGCGGAGATGGGAGGCATGCTGTCACACGGGGCCATCATCGCCCGAGAGTATGGACTTCCCGCCATCGCGAATGTCAAGAATGCCGTTACCCTGTTGCGAAACGGCGATCTGGTCCATCTCGACGCCAGCTCAGGAACAGTGCGCCTCATCCAGCCTAATTCCAGCTCTTCGCCTCTATGATAGGGCCATTCGCCGGGAGATATTCGACTTCTTGATCTTGGTCTGGCTGTTTCCGTACCCTACAGCCCATGTATCCACCATCATTCGTGGTTCGTTTTCGTGGGCTCGCCCATGGCTCATCCGTGACAGTTTCTTTCTTCCTCTCTCGAATATCTCTTGGGGGTTCCCCCATTGTTCGTCCATCTCCCCGCCAGCGGACCATTTCTTCTCCGTCCTTGCCCTGGCAGCGAGGAGGGCTAGCCACCCCTTTTCGACGATAGAGGATTCCCATGACAGACGAACAATTTTTGGTTGAAGAATTCCATCGCAAATTTGACATTCTGATCCAAACCACCCCGAACGACCCGGATGAAAACACCAAGCAGTTGCGGATCCGCCTCATCCAGGAAGAATTTGACGAGCTCAAACAAGCCATGGCCGATGGCAACCTTGCCTCGGTGGCCAAAGAGCTAGCCGATTTGCTGTACGTCGTCTACGGAACGGCTGTGTCGTACGGCATCGATATGGAGCCGGTGTTTCGCGAGGTTCATCGCTCCAACCTCAGCAAGGTGGGAGGATATAAACGGCCCGATGGGAAGTGGATCAAACCCACGACCTATTCGCCGGCCCGCATTGAACCCATTTTGGAGGCGCAACGAGCATGTCTGACAGCAGAGGATCTCTCCTCTCTCTGCCGCATCCTGCTGGAACCCAAGAGGAGTTCATAACTGATCTTTACTGTCCCCGTTGTGGCTCCTCCTTTATCCGCATGGCTCACCGCACCGGGGCCCTTGAAAAGCTTCTTGATCGCTTGCACGTCTTTCCCTTTCGCTGCCAACTCTGCACCACTCGCTTTCGTGCCTATTGGCCGGGCACGCTCGCTAACCTTTCTGAGACCGACCGCCGCGAGTATGTGCGCTTAGCCGCTTCTTTTCAGGCCTCCCTGCTCGCCGAGGCCCGCTTCCGCATGGAGGGACGGACGACGGAACTGTCCATGAACGGCTGCACCTTCGAATCCGATAGAACGCTGTTGGTGGGCACACTCCTTGAGCTCACCATCAAACCAGCCTCGATGGGGGCACCCATCACGGTGGAAACGGCTGTTGTCCGTTCGGTGAGAAAGGGATCAATGGGCTGTCGCTTCGTCAGCCTTCAGCCGGATGAATGTCATCGCTTGAGCCGAGTGATCCTCAACCTGCTCGTCGGCCAACACATCCGGGCTTTCCATCTGTCCCCTTAAGACAAGATCTCGTGGAGGCAGTTCCCTCACCCGATCTCCATGGCCTCTTTGCCACACCGCTTGCGCGGTGGTGACACGATCAGGTTGTCAATCAGGCGCACGGATCCCAAGCGAACGGCTCCCAACAAAATCGCCTTGGACGTCACCTGGGCCAGCGGCTCCAGCGTCAGCGGGTCACACACAGCTAAATATTCGATTGTGAACCGCGGTTCTTGCTTCAGCACCGCCGCCATCGTGTTCTGAACCGCTGCTGCCTCAATGACTCCCTTTCGGATTGCCTCGCCGCCGGCCTTTAGACTCTTGTACAACAGCGGGGCAATCGTTCGCTCTTCCTCGGACAAATAGATGTTCCGCGAACTCATTGCCAAACCGTCCGGCTCCCGAACAGTCGGACAGACGGCGATTTTCACCCCCAGATTGAGATCTTGCACCAATCGCCGCACCAGCATGGCCTGCTGATAGTCTTTTTGCCCAAACATGGCAAGGTGGGGTTGCACAATCCCGAACAGTTTTGTCACCACTGTGGCGACCCCCTGAAAATGGTGCGGGCGCCGTTCTCCCTCCCACCGTTGAGCAATCTTCGAAACCGTCACCACCGTCTGGTACCCTTTCGGATACATCGCGTCCACCGTCGGCTCGAAACAGACATCCACGCCCTCCGTCCGACAGAGGGCGTGATCTCGATCGGGCATGCGAGGATATCGGGCAAGGTCCTCTCCTGGCCCAAACTGGGTTGGATTTACGAACACACTGACGACCAACGCATCGGACCGAAGGCGGCCGGCTCGAATGAGCGACCGATGGCCTTCGTGCAACGCGCCCATCGTGGGAACGAACCCAATGGTGACGCCCTCGCGCCGAAGGGTTTCGCTCCAGGCCACCATGGCCTCAGGTCTACGAATGATTTTCATGCCCCCAACCCGGAAGGGCATCCCGTCCGTGAGTCGAGGCGAAGGGGAGGAGGAGCAAAGAGCCGTACAACAGAGGAGTCCGTCAATTGGTCCACCATCTGTTTCACAGACAAATTATTGACCGGATGAACCCACTCAGCGGCCACTTCACTCAGCGGCACCAGGACAAACCGGCGATGCTGAAGACGAGGATGGGGCACGATCAAGTCTGGCTCTTGCACGACGCGGCTTCCATAAGCAAGCAGATCCAAGTCGATGGTCCTCGGTCCCCCTCTGTGGTCGACATCGCGCCCGAGCGCCCGTTCGATCTCGCGCAGAAACGAGAGGAGGTGTCGAGGCAGAAGCATGGAATCTAACGCGACCACGCCGTTGAGAAACCATCCGTCACCCGGATCCGTCCCATCGGAGACCGGTTCAGTTTCGTAGAGCGAAGACGCTCCTGTGATCTGCGAATGAGGCAGGAGGCTGAGTAACGTCATGGCCCGGTGACAATAATCGAGCCGGTCACCGATATTCGACCCGAAGCCGATAAAGACTGTTTCCGGCATGTCACCCAGCCTCACTTCTCATGCCTCTTCTCGAGGCCTTCAGAATCCCACGCTCCTGATTCGCTCGACTGCCTCAGCCAATCGTTCCTTTGGTGTGCAGAGGGTCATCCGGATGTACCCCTCGCCAGGGGAGCCGAACCCATTGCCCGGCGTAGTCACAATCCCCGCTTTTTCGAGCAGATGAGCCGTGAAGGATGTGGACGTATAACCACTAGGCACCGTCACCCAGACATAAAAGGCGGCAGCGGGAGGATCCACCTCCAACCCCAATCGTTTCAGCCCAGGCACTAACGTGTCACGCCGTTCTTGGTAAATGTTTCGAATGCCGTCCGTCACCGAGTCATCCAAACCAAGGGCCGTCGTCCCCGCAACCTGAACGGCTTCAAACACGCCGGAGTCCAGATTACTTTTGACCTTCCCCAGCCCCGCCAAGACCTCTTTGTTGCCCACAGCAAAACCGATGCGCCAGCCAGTCATGTTGTACGTCTTCGATAGCGAGTGGAACTCCACGCCGACATCTTTGGCCCCCTCCACCTCGAGAAAACTGGGCGGCCGCGTGCCATCATAATAAATCTCAGAATAGGCGGCGTCGTGGCAGACGATGATCCGATGCGCTCGCGCGAACTCCACCACTTGTTTGAAATACTCCTTGGTCATCACCACCGACGTCGGATTGTTCGGCGAATTCAGCCACATGAGTTTGGCTTTTTGGGCAATCTCCTTCGGAATGGCGCCCAGATCCGGCAAAAACCCATTGGCTTTGGTCAAGGGCATGATATACGAAACACCACCGGCAAAACTGGTCCCCACAGGATAGACCGGATAGCCAGGGCTTGGCACCAAGACCACATCGCCTGGATCCACAAAGGCCAGGGGCACATGGCCAATGCCCTCCTTCGAGCCGATTAAGGTGAGCACTTCGTCCACGGGATTCAGCATGACGTTGAACCGCCGTTTGTACCAATCGGCGACGGCGGCGCGGAACGCTATCATCCCCTCGTAGGACGGATACTGATGATGTTTGGGATTCCTGGCCGCCTGGGCCAGGCTGTCGATAATGGGAGCGGGAGTCGGCAGATCCGGATCGCCAATCCCGAGATTAATGATGTCCACTCCTTTGGCGATTGCCTCTTGCTTCATTTTGTCGATCGCGGCAAAGAGGTAAGGCGGCAGGGTTTTGATGCGGGTTGCCGGTTCTATTGGAAAACTTCCCATCGTATCTCTTCTCCTTTGCTGAACCGTCTTCGGCTGTCGTTGCCGGCGGTAGGCTACTGCAGGTTCGCGGCGGGAATCAACGTTGGATCGTTAGAAGATGGCCGATCAATCGGTCAGCCATGGCATGGAGCCGAGCCAGGTGAGGGAGCGCGGTGACTTTCACCTGTTGCGCGGAGAGACAGGCCCGTGCAAGGTCGCCGGCACAGTGCCGACATAAATCGTCGATGCCGGCTTCATCCATCTCCAAGTGAAACAACAGACCATAAGCGGCGTTTCCATAGCGGAACGCTTGAAGCGGCGCGACATCTGATCCTGCCAACGGCACACAGCCGGCGGGCAGGTCAAACACTTCGCCGTGCCATTCAAACACCTCAAACGAATTGGGGAAGGTACCAAAGACTGGATCCTGTGCCGCATGGGTGGTCAGTCGGACACATGTCATACCGATTTCGAGGGCCCTTCCTGGTCGCACCGCAGCATCCAGCGCTTTGGCCATCAATTGACTGCCAAGGCACACCCCGACCACCGGCTTGCCCGACAACAAGGCGGATCGGATGAAGTCTGTTTCTCGGGCAATCCAGGGGTCGGCATCATTGACCGACATCGGCCCGCCCATGATGATCAGGAGATCGCCCACCTCCTGGGGAAGGCCATCCGCGGGAACCAGCCACGGCTCCAACGAGACACCTCGTTTTGCAAGCGACGACGCAAAGGCGCGAGGTCCTTCAAAAGGAACGTGTTGGAGGCAGATGGCTTTCATCATTCATCACCTTCATTTACCCACTGGTGCTGTCACAGGGCATGGGGCTGTCGCAGAGCACAGGGATTGACATCTAACCATACGGCTCGTACGGTTTTCCAGCATGCTTCTCTCTCACCAGCATCCAACATGTTCGTGACATCTAAGAACGTGAGCGACGCCACGCAAGACCGCCGGACGGCTGAAGAAGGACAGGACCATGCCGCTTACGCTTCGCGCCATATGTGCTGATATCACCACCTTAAGCGTTGATGCGATTGTCAACGCCGCCAACGAGTCACTGCGCCCCGGCGGGGGAGTCTGCGGAGCGATTCATCGTGCCGCAGGGTCCGAGCTGGCTGAGGAATGTCGCCGGCTCGGCGGCTGTCGAACCGGCGATGCCAAAATCACCAGGGGCTATCGGCTTCCCGCCCGATATGTCATCCATACGGTGGGCCCTGTGTGGCAGGGGGGACAGCACGGTGAAGCGGAGCTGCTGGCTTCCTGTTATCGACGGTGCATCGAACTGGCTGCCGCCAACGGCATAACCAGTATCGCCTTTCCCAGCATTAGCACCGGCATCTATGGGTACCCCATCGAAGAGGCGGCTACGATCGCCGTCACGACCGTCCGCTCGTCATCGGCGAAGGCACCGGCTGTTCAAGAAGCGATCTTCTGCTGCTTTTCTCCTCGCGACCTGGCAGTGTATCAACAGGTGATGGCTGGGATATGACCATTATTGTGGCGTAAGCCAGCCCCTATCGCCGGTTCGGCGCGCATTATGGTCTGCCTAATGGCTCTCTGCCATTTTTACCGCGGTCCGGAGCTCCTCGGAAGCTTGGAGGGGGCCTGTCGCTGTTTCGTTCTCCCTAGCCGTCCACTCCCCTGTACGCTAGAATGAGCCTATGCAACATGCGATCAAAACAGGAGAAGACCTCCGATGGCTCATAGCCCACACGGGCGGATTCCGCTCCGGCTACGTCACGGAGGTTCACATGTCCAAACGGCGCCTGTTCGACGAAGAATCAGGACGGGATATTCCCGCAGGCACCACGGTGTCGGTCACTATTCGGTATCCCAGGGAGGGATCAGTTCGCGTCGCGAAACTAACCATGACAGGTGTCACAGACTTCTCATTGTTGGAGCAGGAAGGAGCGGATTGTTCTTCGCTCGATGTGATTCAAGCCGAGTATGGCGGCGGGCGACTGCGGTTTTGGTTTGACCCGCAGGGTGAATTGTACATTGTCTGCGAAGAGGCCCTGTTTCAGGAGGTCTCGTTCCCGCTCGCGTCGTCTAATCCCCTTGCTGAACTGGCGCGGTGGACCTTTCAAGGCCAAGCGGCCGAAGGTCCCACCGTTCAATGGCTGCTCGATCATCTTGACGAAGCCGGTCTCCCTTGCTTTTGGACATCAGTCCCTCGCGACTCAATCGTTCATCCGGCCATCATATGGGAGGGAGACCTGATCCCGGCTGGTCACCACGGTGGTCAAGGCACCAACAAGGTACGGGTGATGGCATACAAACCACGCACCGAACAGGGATTCGGCTTGATGCTGCGGATCCTGGGTTCACAGGACCGGCAGGTACGTCGTATTGTAGAAACCTTAGCCTGTCACATCACGCAGGCATTTGAAGGCCATTGTCTGGTCGGAACGACCCTCATCCCCGGCCATGAGTGGGAACACTGGTTGAGGAAGGATGAGGGGACTGAAGCTATCACAGGGGAAAAGGGCTGAGGGGCTAGTGAACCGCTTCGTGTGAATAGCGGCCATTCCCGTTCGAATAACCGGCTACCCCACCGTTTTGGTAGGTGCCTGCGCTGTAGGTTGTCCCCGGCAGGCGTCCGTCGTGTTTCTGATCGTTCTTTCCATTGACGCACTCGACCAGGGCCCAGAGGCGGAGCGGATTGACTTTCTGCTTACGGGCGACCAGCAACGACGTCCCTTCCAAAACCGTGTTGAGCGACAGATCCGTTCGCCATCCCAAATGTTTGGTTAAGGGCGACAACACCCGCTCGATCGCATTGATGACCTTGTTTCCGTTGCTGAAATGATTCAGCATGACGATACGCCCCCCCGGGCGGCAAACACGGATCATTTCATTGACGACCTTGCGATAATCCGGCACCGCCGTGACAACATACGCCGCCACTACCGTGTCAAAACTGTTATCTTCAAACTCCATGGCCCCCGCATCCATGCGATAGAGCTTCACATGCGACAGTTGCAACGCTTTGATCCGTTCCTTGGCTTTGGCCAACATCCCCTCGGACAGATCGATCCCCACAATATGACAATGGTTCGGATACATGGGAAGCGCGATACCAGTCCCCACGCCAACCTCCAACACCTTTTCGCCGGGCTGTACGTTCAAGTTCCGAATGGCTGACTCTCGTCCTTCTTGAAAGACCCTGCCGAACACATGGTCGTAGAATCCTGCGTAGGTTGTATAGACTCGTTCGATCTTGTCACGATCCATCGTTCCCTCCAAGCCTCGGACGATGGGCGTCGCGTTTCCGGGACGACGCCAAGCAACTGAAACCGCTACGGATCTGTGGGTGGGAAACCCTCGAGGCGGGAAACCTATGATAACACGAGAGACCCGCCCAAACCGCAAAACGGGGCATACTCTAGCCAAGTCCCCCAAGCGAGTCAACAAACTTCTTCGACCTCCTTGGTCATTTCCCTTGCGTATCCCGGCCTGATTGCCTTTCAATCAGGCACCTGTCGCGCCACAGCTCTCTTGATTCGCCACCGACCGCTATGGGATGGTATCGCCGCCATCAGTATCGCCATGGTTATCGCCGGTGTGTTCGCCAGTTTCCTGTTCATCGGTTTGGTCTTGGCAGATTGGCTGTACTTTGTCCGCCTGACGCCCGATGCCATTCGATACGGATGCCGTGTCGCGAGTAGCCAAGACCAATGGGGTGTCGAGGCCATGGGGACCGTGCGCGCCTGTTTTGACGCCGAGGGGTTGCTGAGACTGCCCCACGGTGTGGCCCGGTTTTATCCCGATCGCGCCGTCATCGCGATACGCCCCCAATATCGATTGTTCTCGATGGGCTTCCGCACCGCGTGGCCCCTCAAAGGCCTAATCCACCTTTCGCTCGGCGAGCAGACCCTGACGGCATTGTGCGTCAAACGCATCCCCTGGTCGTCAGCCTTGATCACCCTACTGTGGTTCGCAACCGTGCTGCTCGGATCGCTGGCCTTTGTCGTCATCTACGCGGAGGACGGGGGGTTCTCCTCTCTTCAAGGCACGTTGCTGGGCATCGGACTCGTCGCCGGAGCTACGCTCGTGCTGATCACGGGCCTCGTCACGGTCATCCTGTCATATCGATTGGAAAACGGCCGCCTGACCAAAGTGTACGAAGAGTTGCGGGAAACCCTCGAACGCTCGCCCCGTTGCTGATCGTCGCTCCAGCCCCTCGCTCCGTTAGAGAAACAAATTCAAAAACTGGTCATAGTCGGCCGGCAAATCCACGGCCGCCCGGTTGCGCGCCAGGCCGACGATGATGCCCCGATGTTTCCTCGTCAGGCCCGCTTGGTCAAAGGCCTGTCGAAAGAGGCTCCAGCGGGAGGAGGGATCGGCGAGGATGCGCTGCCGTTCTGCGTCGGGCAACGGTCGGACAAGGTCCATCAGAGTTCGAATCGCTTTTTCGACACTGTCGTAGGGCGGAGCCAGTTTGAGACAGGTGTAAAACCTCTCGAGGTGACCGCGGAATTCCTTAGCCAATAGCTCAACGGCGTCGGACATGGCATTACCGTGGCGGCGCCGCCTTGAGCGGAACCTGCACCCAGGTGGCACCAGCATCCGTGGATCGATAGAGGCCACTGCCGTTCGTCCCCGCATAGAGGGTCTGCTGGTCCGTCGGCGCCAGCACTAACGCCCTGATATTGAGCGTCGTAAGCCCTCGATTGACGGCCTGCCAGGTCCGGCCTCCATCGGTGCTTTTCCAGACGCCGGCCGGACCGCCAAGGTACAACACCGCGGCGTCAGAGGGATGGAGCACAAGACAACAGACAAACGGATCTGGCAACGCTTCGCCAATGCGTTCCCAATGATCGCCCTTATTTGTGGAACGGAAGAGCCCCTTGGTCGTGCCAGCGTACACGATGTCGGGGTTGATCCGATCAATCTCGATGGCATTGACTCCCAAGGCCATGGCCCCCATCAATTCCGTTTCCGGAATCAACCCATTATTGATCTTTGTCCAATTCATCCCACCGTCATCTGACCGATAGATCCCGCCGGTGGTACCGGCGTACAACACCGCTGGCTCTTTGGGATTGATGGCGATCGAGGTCACGATGTGAACCTCCTTCATGCCATTCATCCGTTCTTCCCAAGCCCGGCCTCCATCCTTGGTGTAGAACACACCAACGGTGGTCGCCACATAGATGACCTCATTCATCGCCGGATGGAACACAAATTGATTGACGAACGACACATGTTCTTTAAGTCCCACATTGTGAGGGAGCCACCGTTGCCCTCCGTCCGGGCTCTTATACACCGCATCTCCCATCGTCCCGGCATAGACGGTGGCGGGCAGGAGCGGATCGATAGCCAGCGTCGTCACCCGCCTCGCGCTGAAGCTCGGAAATCGCTCCCACGTGGTTCCCCCGTCGCGCGACTTGTAAACCGCGTCATTCGTGGCAACGTAGAGGATGTTGGCATTCTTGGGATGGAGCGCAATCGACACGATGGATTCGCTCTCCTTCTGGCAACCAGACGAGAGGGTCAGGAGCGCAAGCGCGACCACAAGACGGACGGAGCGAAGCATCATCATTGCCGTACGGGACCTAATCATAGGAATCAGAGACGAGTCAAGCCAGGGAGGCTGAAGACGAACATCGACCGGAAACAAGAGCGACTAAGCGGCGGTGCCGATGAGGCTTTCCAGGGGGATGTGTAACGTGCGGTGGAGCCGGCGAATCATCTCAAGCGAGAGATTTCGCTTCTTCGTCAGGATTTCCGACACACGTCCGCGCCCGCCCAACACCGATTCCAAATCCTTCCGCGTCATGCCGAGTTGATCCATCCGAAATCTGATCGCATCGATCGGGTCGGGAGGATAAATTGCGTGATGCTTGGCCTCGTACGCCTCGACGAGCGTCGTGAGCACGTCCAGCTCATCGCCGGCCTTCGTGCCCGGCTTCGCCTCCATCAGTTGGTCGATACGGGCCAATGCCCAGTCGTAGTCACGGGGCGTTTTGATCGGAGCAATGGTCACGTCGCCCCTTCGTCTGTTAGATGATCGTCGCATCGACGGCATCATACTCGACATGCATGCCGATGAATCGGACATAGACCACACGATACGGATAGTTGATCTTCACGACAAGCCAATACTCATTACCCGCCGCGTTGAAAACGACCCGATTGCCCCAAAGAACACTGGCCGAACGGAAGTGCGCTTTGACGGCCGATGGGGATGTCCAATCCGCGCGCGCACGACCTCCTGGCGCCAGGCTTCCAAGGGACCTTTGGCTTTTGGGTGCCGCTTCCAGAAGTTCCGCAGCGTCCGCTTGGCAATGATGCGCACGGGCCACCATAGCATGATCCAGCATGATCCCAAATTGGGAGCAACCGGCCTGTAGTGAGTCAATGTGACCATGCTGTAATAATGGCCGCTGTGGTTTGCCCCGCACGATTCCAGCTCTCCAGACAAAGAGACCACGTGTCACCATGAGGCCTGGCCACATTCGAGACCAAACGCGAAGTCTGACAAGAACTCCATGGCGAGATACGAGAGATCAGCATTTCCCAGCAATCTAAAAACTGCTCGCGCACAAAGACATCAGCACGGCCATGATCCAGCCACCTGTCCTCTGAAGAAAACAGGGCGTAGACAAATCGGACAGCCCCTCCCTGGCTGGCATCGAGCGAGTGACCGTGATATATGGCAGGGCGATAGCCGGAGAGACTGCGGGATTCGCAGCCTATCGCGGACAGCTCCGTGCAGCGATCTGCTTGATAAGCATCTGATTTCCTTTTAGATCGCCATCATCAAAAACGACTCCCGACCCCCATTTTGTTCCCTCGACCCCTTTTGTTGACCTAGTTACAGCCGTCACCCCCGCGTGCATCATCCGGGGACGCCTAGCTCTCGACCCCCGCCAACGTCAGCTTCTCATCACCGACCTCATCCGGCGTCGTGCTTGATTCGACCGTCTCATGCCGCGCCGCGATCAACGAGTAAAAGACCGGCACGACGAACAGGGTAAAGATCGTGCCGACCGTCATGCCCGTCACCAACACCATCCCGATGCTGTTGCGGGCGGCCGCGCCCGGTCCCGTCGCCAGCACCAGCGGGAGATGACCGAAGACCGTGGCCGCCGAGGTCATCAACACGGGCCTCAGCCTCGTCAGTGCCGCCTCGCGCGCCGCCGCCTCGCGCGAACATCCTTGCGCCTGCAACTGATTGGCGAACTCCACGATGAGGATGCCGTTCTTGGCGATCAACCCGACGAGCGTAATCAGTCCGACTTGCGAATAGATATTGATCGTCGTCAAATCCAGAAAACCGACCACCAGCGCGCCGGAGATGGCCAGCGGGACCGAACCGAGCAGGACGATCAACGGATCGCGGAAGCTTTTGAACTGCGCGGCCAGCACCAGGAAAATCAAGACGACCGCGAAGCCCAGGGTGACGGTGAGGGCGGCTCCCTCCTGACGCAGTTGCCTGGATTCTCCGGCGTAATCCAAGTGAACGAGCGGGCTCAGCGGCGCCGCCGCGGCTTCGAGCACGCGAAGGCCCTCTTCTTTGGTGACGCCGGGCTTGAGCCCGCCAAACACGCGGGCGGCGTGGCGTTGCTGAAATCGATTCAAGGCTCGCGGGGCGACGCCGGTTTCGATGCGCGCGAAGGTCGATACCGGCACCAACTGCCCGCCCGGCGTTTTGATCTTCAGGTCGAGCAGCGGGTCGAGGGTCGCGCGATCCTTGTCTCCGATCTGCGGGATGACCTTGTAGCTGCGGTCAAAGTAATTGAACCGGTTCACATAGGCGCCGCCCAGCAACGTGCCCAGCTCTCGTCCGACCGCCGCCAGATCAAGCCCCAGATCGGCGATCCGCTCGCGGTCCAGAACGGCGCGCGCCTGGGGCAGGTCGATTTTGAGATCGGTGTCCGCGTAGAGGAATTTTCCGCTCCGCCACGCGGCGCTGAGCACCTCGGCCACGGCCTCCAGCATCGTTTCCGCCGACCCCTCGCTTTGCAGCACCAGTTCGACGTCGTACTGTCCCGGCGTCGGCAGCGGGGGATCGAGCCGAGGGAACACCCGCAATCCCGGCACCTGTGAGACCGCGCCGTACACGTCGTCGTACATTTCTTCCGTCGAGCGAGCCCGCTCGCGCCAATCCTTGGTGACGATGCCCCCAAAACCGCCCCACGCCGTAGTGAGCGCCCAGGTGTAGTCCGTTTCCGGAATGGCGGCGATCGCCCGCACGACATCCAGGTGCGCACGGTTGGTCGCGGCGACGGTGGAATCGGGCGCCGCCTCGAAAAACAGGCTGATGTGACTTTGATCCTCCACCGGAGCCAGCTCCTGGCGAGAAAAGAAAAACAGCGGCCAGGCCGCCGCCGTCACCAGCAACGCCGAGGCCACGATGCTCCACCGCATGGCCAACGCGCCGTCGAGGAGACGCCCATAGATCCGGCGGAGAGACGCAAACGCCCGATCGACCAGTCGAGCCAACAGCCCCTCCCGGCCCTGCGGGCGCACGGACCAGGCGCTCATCACCGGCGACAGCGTCACCGCGACCACCCCCGACAAGACCACGGCCACCGCCAGGGTGATGGCAAACTCCAGAAACAGCGACCCGCTCAGACCGCCTTGAAAGCCGATCGGCGCGTATACCGTGGCGAGCGTGATCGTCATCGCCACGATGGGGCCGACCAGTTCGCGCGCGGCAGCGTAGGCCGCCTCCTTTCGCGACCGTCCCATTCGCACGTGCCGCTCGACGTTCTCCACGACGACGATCGCGTCATCCACCACCAAGCCGACGGCCAGCACGATGGCGAGCAACGTCAAGAGGTTGAGGCTGAAGCCGAACAGGGCCATGAACGCCGCCGCGCCGATCAGCGACACCGGCATGGCGACGAGCGGCACGAGCGCCGTGCGCACCGATCCCAGAAAGACGAACACGACCACGGCGACGATCAGGATCGTCTCAGACAGGGTCTTGGTGATCTCCGCCAGCGCGTTGCGAATGAACATGGTGGCGTCCCACACCAACTTCATGTCGATGTCGGGAGGCAAAGTGGGACGGATACGCTCGACTTCCTCGCGCAACCGGCGCCCGACGTCGATTTCGTTGACACCCGGCACGGGCCAGATTCCGAGATAGACCCCCTCGGTCTCGTCGTACTTCGCCACCATGACGGCTTCCTCGGCGTCGCGCTCGATCCCGGCCACGTCTTTGAGTCTGATGATGGCGCCGGCCCGATCGGCCACGACCAGGTCCTCAAACTCGGCTGCCGAGCGCAAGTCGGTGTCGGCGAGCAGGTTGATCTGCACGAGATTGCCCTTGGTCCGTCCGACGGCGGCCAAGTAATTGTTGCGTCGGAGCGCGCTCTGCACGTCGCCGGGCGAGAGGTTGAACGAGGCGAGACGATCGGGATCGATCCACACCCGCATGGCGATCTGCCGCTCGCCCTCGAAGGTGACCCGCTGGACGCCGGGCAACGTCGCAAGCTGAGGCTGCAACGTGCGCAACAGCCAATCAGTAATTGCCGGCACCGTGCGTTCATGCGAGCTGAAACTCAAATAGAAGGACGCATACGGCCGATCCGCCCGTTGGACGTCGATCGTCGGCGGCTCGGCTTCCGGCGGCAGTTCCGAACGTACCTGCTGAAGCCGCGCCGTCACCTCGGCCAGCGCCGCCGTGCTGCTGTGGTTCAACTTCAGATGGACGGTCACCGTGCTGACGCCGGCCCGGCTGGTCGACTCCACGTAATCGACGCCGCTGATGGAAGATACGGCCCGTTCGATCGGCGTGCTGACAAAGCCCTGCACCGTCTCGGCGCTCGCGCCATAGTAGAGGGTCTTAATGACCACCTCCGAGTTCTCGATGGTGGGATACTGTTGCACCGGCAAGGCGATCAACGCCCGCCAGCCCACGATCAGGATCACGAGATTGACGACGATCGCCAACACGGGATGCGTGATGAACAGATTGGTGAGCGACGGTCTGGCGGACTCGGGGTGCATGGCCTTATCGTGCGGGCTCGGCGGTTTTTCTGCCTTCGTCGGATCGAGGCTCGGCTGGTCCCGTCACGCTCACCAACACTCCATCGCGCAGTTTGAAGGAGCCGGAGGCGGCGACCTGTTCGCCGGCAGCCAATCCTTCATGGATGACGGCCTCGTCTCCCACCAGGGTCCCGCTTTCGACCCGGCGGGCCCAAGCCCTGGTTCTCCCGTCCCGGTCCGCCGCCAGCACAAAGACCTGGTCTCCGGCCGGCCCCTTTCGCAGCGCGCTCGCCGGAACGGCGACGGCCGCCCGAGACGGGCCCACCGGCACGCGGACTCGCACCGAAGAGCCGGGCGCCGGAGTCCCACCCGCACGTTCTATTCGCGCGCGCACGACGGCGTTGCGCGTCGTCGGGTCCACGCGCGCGTCGATGGCGACGATCTTGGCCGTTATCGCGGGGAGATCGCCGGCCGGAACAACCTCGACCGTCTCGCCGTTCCGTAAGGTCGCCGCGACCTGTTGCGGAACGGTGAAATCCACGTGTACCGCATCGTCAACGCTCTGAAGGGTCGTCAAGAAGGTTCCCTCCTCCAGGTATTGGCCGGGATGAACGTCCGCGATCCCCACCCGAGCGCGAAACGGAGCCCGAATGGTCTTGCGGGCAATGACGGCCTTGGTGCGGGCGATCTGCGCTTCCGCCACCTCCAGATCGGCGCGCGCACGATCGACTTCTTCCTGCGTCGTGGCGAACTCCTCCGTCAGGTGCTGTCTGCGAGCCAGGACTTTTCTGGCCAGCGCGGCTTGAACCTCGTGGGCCTTGAGCTCGGCCTCCTCGACGGAGACGTCAAGAGCGACCAACAGCGCCCCCTGCTCGACGATCTGCCCGGGCGTGAGCCGGACTTCCCGAACCGTGCCGGCGAGTTCGTTCTTCAGCATGACCGAGCGAAGGGCCAGCACCGTCCCCACCGAGACGGTCATGGGACGATGGTGAACGGCCCGTGCCACGGCGACGGCGACGGTTTCCATCGGCTCAGGCTGATCGGCTGAGCCGGCCCGTTCCGCTTGGAGCGATTCATATTTCCAGGCGGCCAGCGCAACGCCGATCAGAAGAACCACGAGAACGAGCAGGACCGATCGACCCCAGTTTCCACCATTCCGACGAATCATGAGCACACCGCGTTTGTTCACCCTCTTCGTCCGACTTCCGCCGAGCCGGTCCGTTGTCGAACCATCGTATCAAATCGGTATCAAATCGAGGGCGGAGGCGTCATCGTCGCCATCGCGTTCTTTCCCCGCCAAGAACCGAGCGCGCAGGCGTGCCCATAAAAGACGAGAGACGAGGATTATCGCGCAACCCGGTTTTGTGTCGGCCAAGGGGAGCAACAGAGCGTCTCCTCCCGTTACCGGTTACAGTTGCTGGACGATCCGTTCGGCATAGCCGGTCAACTCGACATACCCCTGTCCACCAATCGGTCGGCCCTGTTTGGTTCCTGTCACCGAGACCGCCCCTTCCCAATACGTCACCGCGACGCTGCCGCCGGTTTGGAGTTCCTGGTCAGCCAGTAAAGGAGTCACTTCTAACGTAAGATCCAGCGAAGGAACCGTCACACGCCATCGGGCGGGATACACGGCCTTGCTCTTCGGGCTGGTCCAGGTTGCGGTTGAGGTAATCGTAAAGTCATGGATGGGGAGATGCCGAGCCCGTCCGTCCGGCGGAACCACGGTCCCGCTGGAGGCGGGATCGGATGACCCGTCGTTCCGGCGCATGCGATAGAGCATCAGTTCGGTTTTGTCTTCCAGTTGGAGGCTAAACCAATCCCAGCCGATCAGGTCGGGCCCCAAATCCGTTGAACTGAATTCATGATCCATCCAACTGAGCCCTGTCACATGGAACCGTTCTACGCCGATGGTCACGGTTCCGCTCGTTTCCAGCCTTGTAAAGGAATAGTAATGGGAGGCCTGTCCCTCCGCCTGCCCCTTGCGACTGGTTCCATCGAGACCATGAACGACGGGGGGTTTGGCCGGCTGAAGGGTGAGTGCCAAGGCGAATTGGTCCGTTTTGGCCACGAGACTATGTGGCCCGGAAGCAACGGCCGGCATCTCGGCCCGCCAATCGTCGATCCACACACGAAGCCGAGACTCGTCGGCGCCGGCTTTCCCCAATCCAGCACGGCTCACCTTCTCGGCAAAACGAAACCGCCCGTTGGCTACATCGGTCAGGGCAAAATGGGCAAAATACAATTGGGTGAGGGACCACTGGGACGGCTGGGTCTTCACTTCCTCAGGAGGAATGGCCCGACGAAAGAATGTGAGCTCAAACCCAAAGGTCCGTCCGTCCTGAGCCCGCAAGTGCCCCGTGTAGTACCACCATTCAGTGCGAAATGCCGGATGGGCTCCATGGTCCCGTGGAAATTCAAACCGATAACCGGCCTGAGCCTGTTTGAACGAGGACGTTGTCGCTTCTGCCTCAGGCCCTGTGTCGAGGCCACCGTGCCAGAGAACCAGCGGGAGGATGGAAAGCAGGGATAAGGCAAACTTGCCTACCATGCTCATGAGTCGCACCATTAACTAACCAGTAACTAACCAGGCGGTGAACGACGAAGATGAAGAACACGTCACACAGCAACTTATATCACGGGGATGACGGCTCATACCAAATCGGTCATAGCTCACGCAACGGAACGGCTCCTTCGGTTCATTTCCACCTCTTGACGGTCCGTTGACAACTTTCACACCTCTCGGCTATCGTGACTCTGAGCGCTATGCGAACAGATCCCGAACCCAAACCAGTCAATCCTTCATCGTCACGGCAGAGGGAAACCCTCTCGATTCCCGACCGGCTGCCGGTCTTTCCGTTGCCGAATGTGGTTTTGTTTCCCAGGACTTACCTCCCTCTCCACGTTTTTGAGCCCCGTTATCGCCAGATGGTGGCCGACGCGGCCGCGGGTCATCGATGCATCGCGATGGCGTTGCTCAAGGATGGCTGGGAAGCGGACTACTATGGCAACCCTCCTATTTACCCCACACTTTGTATCGGACGTCTCGTGAGCGTCCATCCCTTGCCGGACGGCCGGTCGAATATCCTGCTCCAGGGGCTGGTCCGCTGTGAGATCGAGCAAGAACATTTCGAGAAGCCGTACCGGGAAGCGACCATCCGCCTGAAGCCAGAAGTGGAGGAGCGCGAGTTGCCGCCTGAGGTACGCCGAGCATTGCTTGACATGCTCGACCGCTACCTGCAAACCAAAGAGGACAACCCAGCGTGGCAAGGGCTCTTCCGCGCCGAAGTGAGCGATGAGGTGCTCATCAACACGCTTTCCACCCATCTGGAATGCACGCCGTTGGAAAAACTCTTTTTGCTCGAGGCGGACGGGCTGCTCCAGCGAGTCCGTCGCCTGAACGATCTCATTCAATTCATGTTGCACGACCGCAATGGTGCGAAGGGCTGGGGCTAACTGGCGTAGCAGAGGGGGCAGGGAGCGTTCCAATGGATCGGGCTATCGCCATCGAGGTCAACCGACTGTGCAAAGACTACGGATCCCACCGGGCCGTTGCGGACCTGTCGTTTCAGGTCTACGAGGGTGAGATTTTTGGCCTCTTGGGACCGAACGGTGCGGGAAAGAGCACAACTTTGCGGATCCTCATCACCCTCCTCCAACCAACCTCTGGTAACGCATCCATTTTCGGCCATGACACGGTGCGCGAAGCGGACAGGGTGCGGAGGCTGATCGGCTATGTCCCCCAAGAACGCGCGATCGACCGATTCCTGACCGGGCGAGAACATCTTCAACTGTTGAGCGCCCTCTATCATCTGACCAGGGAAGACGCCGCCCGGCGAATCAATGAATTGCTGAAGCTCGTCGATCTGGAAGCGCACGCGGATCGACCGGCCAAAACCTATTCCGGCGGCATGAAGCGCAAGCTCGATATCGCCTGCGGTCTGCTCCCCAACCCCAAAATCTTGTTTCTCGACGAACCGACGCTCGGCCTCGATGTGCAGAGCCGCCTCCGGATTTGGGAGTACGTGCGGATGCTCAAGGCGCGCGGCATGACGGTCGTGATGACGACAAATTACCTGGACGAAGCGGATCAACTCTGTGATCGGCTCGCGATCATCGACGGCGGTTGCATCAAGGCGCTGGGCAGCCCTACCGAACTGAAGGTTGCCTTAGGCGGCGACATCGTCTCGCTGACGATTAAAGAAACGGACCGTATTGCCGGGCTGGCATCGGCACTCGCCAATCAGCCGGCGATCAAAACGGTCCGAACCACGAGTAACGGCCTTGACATTCGCGTCGAGTCGCCGGAGAAGGCCCTCCCCATCATTCTCGAGACGGCTAATCGGCTCGGCTGCGGCATCGAATTCATCGAGTACCATCGCCCGCGCCTGGACGACGTCTTCATCGCCCATACCGGACGGCGCATCACCGATACGGCGGAGCAACCGGTCGAGTAATCATGGAAGGTCGCTTGTCGCGAGAGGGCCGTAAGGCGGACCGCTTCTTTTTCCGCTTGAGCGAACTTGGAGACCGATCATGACGGAATACTGGCAAGAAATCAGCGCGTTGACCATGCGATGGGTCCGGCGATTGAGCCGCGAAAAGTTCAGCATGTTGTTTACACTGGTCCAGCCCATGTTGTTCTGGCTGATTTTTTTCGGCAATCTCTTTCAGCGGGCCGCCGACACGCAAGTGACCCAGGCGCCCAATTACATCAGTTTCCTGGCGGCCGGTGTAGTCGTGATGACCGTCTTGAACAACGGTTTGGCCGGCGGCGTCGATCTTTTGTTCGACAAGGAGAACGGCTTTCTGGAACGGCTGATGTCGGCCCCGATCAGGCGAAGCTCGGTCATTTTAAGCCGGTTCATTTTCGTGATGACGATCACGTCGCTGCAAGTTCTGGTCATCCTGGGCGTGGCCTCCCTGTTCGGCGTTCATCCGGCAACGGGATTGCTCGGCGTCGCCACGATCCTTCTGATCGGCATGTTGTTCGGTGTAGGGCTCACGGCCATTTCCATGGCCATGGCCTTTTCCGTCAAGAGTCACGGCGATTTCTTCTCGGTCCTGGGATTTCTCTCCCTCCCGATGATCTTCTTGAGTTCGGCGCTGGTGCCGCTGGCGGCGATGCCCGGCTGGATGAGCTTTCTCGCCCGCTTCAATCCCATGACCTGGGCCATCGACGCGGTGAGGCCCTTGATTCTCTCCGGCTGGAGCGAGGCCTTGCCGCACGTCGCGATGGTGATCCCGGTCATGCTGGCCTTCGACGCCATTTGCCTCTATGGGGGGGTCAAAGCTTTTCGTCGGGCGATGGGGTGAAGATGCTCGTGCCAGAAAGCCAAATTCGAGCGTTGATCCGCCTCCTGGCAGATGAAGACGATCGGATTGTCCAGACTATCAGCGGAAAATTGATTTCAATCGGCCCCCCCGCCGTACCGCTCCTCCAGGAAGCGGAGCTGGAACAGCCGGCAATGGCCGACCGCATCGCCGCTATCTTGGAGGAAATTCACTGGAACCGAATTGAACGCGAACTGGTTGACCTGGCAGCCCTGTCAGACCATGAGATGAGTTTGGAGACCGGCGCCTTTCTGATTGCGCGCTACGCTTACCCCTCCCTCGACGTGGCCCATTACCGAAACCAGCTTGACCTGATGGCGCAGGAAGTGCGGGCCCGCATCGGCTGCCGATCTTCCGGCGAAGAAACGGTAAATGCGCTTAATCGCTACATCTTTACGGAACAGGGATTCAGAGGCAACACCAAGAACTATTACGAGCCGGACAACAGCTACCTCAATCGCGTCATGGACCGGCGAATCGGCATTCCGATCAGCCTGTCCGTCGTCTATTTGCTGATCGGACAGCGTCTGGGCCTGCCGCTTCTCGGCATCGGCATGCCCGGTCATTTTTTGGTGAAATACGAATCCAAACGGTATTCCGTCTTCATCGACTGCTTCAACGGCGGCGCCTTGCTCACGGAAAAGAACTGCGCGCGGTTCTTGACCGAGGCCGGCTACGGATTCGACGAGCAATACTTGAAGCCGAGTTCCGTGCGGGCTATTCTCGCCCGCATGGTGAAGAACCTCTGTTCGATCTATGCAAAAATGGACGAGCCGGTGAAAACCGAACGTCTGACCAGATTTATGGAACTCTTGGGTAATCCTCCGCGAGAAGAAGGGCTCTAGCCGTTACATCTCCACCGTCAACCGGTCTCTCCCTTTCTTGATTCGCCCCCTGAACTCTTCCGCCGCTTGACCTGTGACGTCCTCGCGATCCGCCACCGGATAAAAGTGCGACAGCACGAGGCGATCCACTCCGGCCTCCCGCGCGACCCGACCGCATTCGCCCGCGTGCATGTGCACGGGGCCGGGCCGATTGGCCGGGAACGAGCAATCCAACACGGCGAGATCGGCGTCGCGACACAGGCGAACGAGACTGTCGCAGTACTGGGCATCCCCTGAATAGACGAGCGTCTTGTTCCGATATTCCAACCGATACCCCACGCAATTCAAATCCGGCACGTGGACGACCGGCTTGGGAATCACGAGCGTGTCGCCGATCCGGAAGGATCGCTCTTCCACCTCTTTGATATGGACCCGGAACGGCGGGTTGGAAAAGCTCGGAAACGTGGCCATGATGCCTTGGATCAGCCGCTTCGTCCCCCTGGGACCGATGAGGGTCAGATCCGGACGGCGGCCTCCTTCATGTTTGGTGTAGATCAACGCGTCGAAGAAAAAGGTGATGAAATCCGAGAAGTGATCCGCGTGCAAATGAGAAAAGAGTACATGGGTCACCCGATGGCGATCCACGCCGGTTTTGATGAGATTCATCAACGTACGCGGGCCGAAATCCAGCAGGATGGTCTGGTCCGTCCGCACCAGATAGCCGGCGGCGGCTCTGGCGGGATGAACATTGGTCCCTGAGCCGAGAATCGTCAGGCGCATCGTTCACAGAAAAGACATGACGGCGTGCCGTCCATGAGCAAGACTCCCCCCTCACGTCCGAAGTTGATCAAAAACGGCTTGCGCATCTTGCAGCTCCACACAATCCGCTTGTTTATTAAATCGGGAACAGACAGCCCCAAGGAGACGCCGAGCGTCTTCCGACCGGTTCACCGTCTTCAACAGCCTCGCCAGGCTCGTCGCGGCTCGAAGCTCCAACATGACGGCTTGTTGGCTCCGCGCGACCGCCAGCGCCTCTTGAAAACATTGCTCCGCCGCCTCAATCGGCGGATCGGCCCGTCCGAGCAACAATTCACCCGTGAGCCGACTCAGTTCGGCCGTCCAAAACCGTTCGTCCTGCGTCGCGGCGAGCCGCTGCGCCTCCGCGACGGCGCCCAACCCTTCATCGATTCGTCCATAGCGCAGATAACTCTCCGCGAGCAAGGCCAAGGTGTAGGTGTTATTGAGGGCGGCCCCCGTCGCTTGGGTCGCAGCGAGCCCCTCCCTCAACCGGGCAAGCCCCTTCTCATCGCCGTTTCTGGCCAACGCCCAGCCCTGGGAGGAGATGGCCCAGGCTCGCGCCACTTCAAACGAATACTTGGTTGAGATCGCGATCGCTTCCTCGGCCAGCTCCAACGTGCGCTTCGCGTCGCGCAGCATGGACGAGATCCATGCCGTCGTCGCCAGGGTAAAGGCCAAGGTGAACGGATGCGCCAAGTCCCTCGCTTTGCCGATGGCTTCCGACACCAACGGTTCGACCCGATCCACTTCGCCCATGATCCATAACGTCCTGGCCAGCATGATGCTCGCCGTGATGCCGGGGTCCCGCGTGTACGGCAAGGCGTGGGAGCGGCATGGGCGGGGATCGGTCGTGGCTGCCTCGAGATGGGTCTTGGCCTCGTCGAACCGACCGATGAAGGAGTCGGTCGATCCCGCGCTCTCATGAGCGCGAACCAGGAGATCGGGAACCTGCCGGCGGTGGGCCAACGACAGAAATGTTTCAGCCAGATCCGAAGCCCGCGCCAGAGGCCCTCGCACCAGATGGAATACCCAGAGTCCCCAGACGGCAAGGAAATGCTGATCCGACAGACTGTCTTCCTTCGAGAGCTCCCCGGCTCGGCGATAGTTCCGCTCGATGTCGTCGGATGCGTACCCCTTGAGGGTCACCATAGGAGCCCCGCGCGCGATAAGAAGGTCCAACTCCAAGGCATCACGATCCGGCCCTTCGGGCAATTCCTTCAACAAGGCCAACGCTTTGTTGAAATGGCTCAGGGCTTCGATGTCGGCCGATCGTTCCGCGTCCCTGCGAGCCGCAAGGCGGCGGTACTCGACGGCAGGTCTGATCAACCCCGCCTGTTCATAGTGATAGGCCAAGAGCTCCGGCTCCGCCTTGACGCGCTCGGCGAACTTGCCCTCCAACGCGCTCGCAAGACGGGCATGCAGGCTTCGACGGGATTTTCTGGGCAGGGTATGATAGGCGGCGTCCTGCAACAACGCGTGTTTGAACTGAAACTTGGCGTTCGGCAGGTCGCCTTCTTGGAAAATAATCCCCGACGTCACCAGACGGCGGAGCGCCTGCTCCAACTGGCTCTCCTCCAGATCGACCGCTTCCCGCAACAGTTCATAATCGAATTCCCGCCCGATCGCGGCTCCGATCTGCACGAGATCCTTGGCCGAACCCAATCGGTCGATCCGTTCCATGAGCAGAGCCTGCAAACTGTCGGGAATGGCCAAATCCGTCGACTGCGCGTTCAAGCTGAACGAGTCGGTTCCTTCGGTCAACATACCGGACGCGAGCAGATTTTCCGTCAACTCCTCGATAGAGAGAGGAATGCCGTCCGTTTTCACCAAGACCGCCTGCTGCACCTCGGGCGGCAGCGCCTTGCCCCTCGTCATCTCCGCGATCAGCTCGGCGCTCTGCCGGCGCGGAAGCCGGTTCAAGGAAAGGCAGGTGACGTGGCTGGAGTCGGCCCACATCGGCTTGAAATCAGGACGAAAGGTGATGACCAACAGCACGTGCATCTGCTGGATGCGATCGATCATTCGTGTCAAAAAATCCAACGTGGTCGGATCGAGCCAATGGGCGTCCTCCACCACGAACAACAGGGGAGAGCGATCCGCCAGTCTGTGAACAGACCGCACGAGCGCCTCCAGCGTCAGGTCCTTGCGTCGCTCCGGCGACAAAGGCGGCAGCCGTTGCGAATCGTCCGCCGACATACCCATCAACTCGGCGATCAAAGCGACCGCCATCGGGTCGTCAAGCCCGATGGCGGCCATCAGATCATGCAGTTTTTGCCGTTGCGTCTCGGCGCCGTCCTCACCGGTCATTCCCGTCATCTGCCGCCACGCGGTGATCGCCGGATAGAGCGCGGTGTCGGTATGGTGCGGCGAACATTGAAATTGGACCAGGGCATGGGCGGAACCGGCGAGCCGATCGCTCACAT
>JANDJC010000022.1 GCA_024331045.1 Nitrospira sp. | reverse complement strand
TTGCAGGATGTCAGCGTGCGGCGTCACCGGCTGGAGCAGCTGAGACAGCGACTCGGAGAGGGAGAAGAATCTTCACCTTTCATCGAGAGGCAAGGCTGATCATGCACGATCGAATCGAAAGACGGGCCCGGCTCTCCTCTGGTCAGTCAGGGGGTGGCGTTCATCTGTCAGGGAGTGATGTTCAATGGACTGCGGCCGCAGGAAGCGAACGGCCTCTCCTCGGCCAGGCCGATGGGCAACTGCCTTCAACCGGTGGGGTCGGCGTGTGGAAGAAACGGTCCGCGAGGACCGTTGCGGGCGGGACGATGGTTGCGCTGGGTGAGCCCTGTCTTGCCCGTTCAAGCGCAGCGATGGAAACGAGGGATCTACTGACCGGCCTGCCAGATCGACGAACCTTTGAGACAATCCTTCGCCAAAGCCTCAAGGCATGGTTTCGCCATGGAATCCCGGCCTGTTTGCTGGTGCTCGACCTCGACTATTTTAGGGTCGTCAACGAGCGGCTTGGTTACGAGGCTGGAGATGAGGTGCTCCGTCAGGTGGCAGTTTTGGTGGCGAAGCATGTCCGGGAGACCGATCCTGTTTCGAGGTACGGCGGAGGGGCCTTCGCGGTGTTGTTACCGGCGGTCGATCTTCCCCTTGGGATGGCGTTGGCGGAACGTCTTCGGAATACGATCGAACGGCATGTTTTTCTGTTGAACGAAGGACAGGTGCGTCTCACGGCCAGCGTGGGGGTGACGCCGCTGGGACGTACCGCGATTGAGTCGGTGGGGAAATGGATCGCGACCGCCGATGCGGCGTTGGATCTGGCCAAGTTGCAAGGACGCAATTGCGTCGTTTCGTATGGGCCGGTTCCCTCGGTTCCAGCGTACGTCGCTCTTGCCGTTGCGGCCTAGCCGGAGGAGGGCGGTGTCATAGGGACGGCGCCGGTGTATGTGAGAGGAATGAGAACCGATGAAAACGACGGTATCGGAAGATCGGCGCGAGTGGGTTCGCGTCGAGGATGATCTGTTGCTCGAATACCGCTTGGACAATGGCAGGGACGAGCAGACCGTCACAACTGACACGGTGACCGACGACATGATCGCGGCAGCCGTTGAGAAACCGACGGCCGATTTGCTGGCGAAGTCTGGTGATGCACTGGCACAAACGGCGTTGATCCCGTGGATGAGGAAGGTGGATTGGCTGCTGGAGGTGATCCTCAAAACGCTGGCGAAATCGCATCCCGGCTGCATGGAACTCGCGAAGGTGACGACGGTCAACATTAGCGGCGGCGGCATCAGCTTCGTAACTCCGCAACAGTTCAACGCCGGCGACCGGTTGATGCTCAAGGTTATTTTGCCTCCTTTTACGCCGGTCCATGCGGCGGCCAGGGTGATTCGGTCATCGCCGGCCCCCCAGGGGCGGGGATTCACGCTCGCGGCCGAGTTTGTCGACCTTGGAGCGGATGAGCAGGACCACCTGATCCGGTACATTCTTCAGACACAGGCGGAGCAACTTCGCAGCAGGCGAAAGGAAGAAACGGTGCCATGAACCTCCCGTCGGTTTCGCCGGCTCGGTTTTGTAGTGAGACGTGACCAGAGGTGTTTGGACCAACGCCCGAGGTGGAACGGCCGACGGCGAACCGCCCTGTGAGGGAAGCCCAAGTGTAAAGTGCAAGTGTAAAGCGGAGGAGACGATGGAGACGGCCGAACTCATCAACGAAGCCGATATCAAGGATATCATTGGCCGCATTGAACGGCAAATTGAAGATCACCGACTAGTCAATGCGCGAATTACGAGTGAGATCACGATCCTGTCTTTAAACGCCTCCATCGAAGCAGCCAGGGCTGGTGACGCAGGGCGGGGATTTGCAGTGGTCGCCACCGAGGTCAAGAATTTGGCTTCCCAAGCGGCGGAGGCCTCGAAGGAACTGGGAAAAATCCGCTCAGAGACCAGCGAACTGGACCGGCGATTTACCGATCAGGAGTGTGACCGTCTCTCTGAAAAAGCGCAGACGCTGGTGCAATTGATCGTGAGAAATCTTTATGAACGAACCGCCGATGTGCGGTGGTGGGCGACGGATGAGGCGTTGGTTCAGGCATTGGAAACGAAGGATCAAACGTCGGTTCGCCGGGCTGGCCAGCGGTTGGCTCTGATCAATCGATTCTACACGGTGTATGTGAATCTGGTGCTCGTTGGCGCTGATGGAGCCATCGTGGCTTGTTCCCGGCCGGACAAATACCCCAAAGTCGTTGGCGGCGACGTGTCCAAGGTATCCTGGTTCAGAAAGGCGATGGCAACGGTCAACGGCGAGCAGTATGCCGTGGATGACGTGGGCTATGATGCGCTGCACGATAACAAGCTGACCGCCGTCTACGCCACCGCTGTGCGAAAAGATGGGCAGACAGACGGAAAAGCTATCGGCGTGCTCGGCGTGGTGTTTGATTGGGATATTCAGTCGCGAATCATCGTGCAGAAGGAGCCCTCATTTTCGGAATCCGAGTGGAAACGAACGAGAGTGCTCCTGCTCGACCGAGAATTGCGTGTCATCGCGGCCTCCGATGATCGTGGGCTGCTCCAGCCGTTTGTCCTCAAGCATCAGGGAAAGCAACGGGGATATTATGTCAATGATGATCATGAGGTGACGGCCTTTGCCAGGACGATTGGTTATCAAGAGTATGACGGCTTGGGATGGTACGGAGTCATTGTGAGGAAACTTCGGTAGGTTGGATGAGGGCGCAGCGCTGTCAACGGCGGCGGGCGCCGCGCTTAAGTTTGTCATCGTCTCCGCCGATAGGGTCACTGCCATGACGGAAGCTGAATCAGCAAGAATGATAGAACCTCAGACGGTGGATTCTCCTTCGGATGGGGCGACGGAATCCTACGGGGAGATTCTGACGGTGACGGATGTGGCGCGTTTTCTTCGGGTTCCCAAATCGACGGTGTACAAACTTGCCAGGCTCGGCGAGTTGCCGGCTTCCAAAATCGGCAAGCACTGGCGTTTTCTTCGACGCGACATCCACGAATGGCTCCGCGCTCGCTCCCAGCAAAGTTAGCTGGGAAACAGCCGGAGCAAGCTCTCTTCTTGGATCTCCCGTGCCCACAAGTTTGAGCGGGAATTTGCCTGTGGAGAGAAACGTGATGAAACAGCCAAATGTGTGGTGCATTGTTGTGTGAGGCAAGAGGAACGGTGGCGGTGCCCTCGCGGCGCCGAGTCTTTCGGTCTGGGTGCGTGATGGAGGGATTTTATGCCGGCTGATCCGACCATGAAAGTGCTCGTCGTCGACGATATGGCGACGATGAGGAGAATCGTCAAGAACGTGCTGAAGCAGCTCGGATTCAATCGGGTGGATGAGGCGGAAAACGGCGTCGAAGCGTTGCAAAAGCTAAAGGCGGAGCCCTATGGGCTGGTTGTGTCCGATTGGAACATGCCGGTGATGACCGGCATCGATATGTTGCGGGCGATCAGAGCAGATGAAAAGCTGAAGTCGATTCCCGTTCTCATGGTGACGGCGGAGGCTCAACAGAGCAATCTCATTGAGGCGATTCAGGCTGGTGTTAGCAATTATATTGTCAAACCATTTACGGCGGAAACAATGCAGGACAAACTCAACAAGATCTTCAAATAGACAAATAGACCAGAACAGGGAGAATTTCCCCCCTGCATGGACAAGAAAGGATCCGGCCGCGATGAATCCCCACCCCATGAATGCCGAGCAGCGGGCCGAGGCGATCTATAAAGAAATTGGAGCCTTGGCGCGGTTTGTCGAACACGCCATGAAGACCGTTGCCGAGATCGGTCGCCCCGTTGCCGAGAGCAGTTTGGAACTGCCGACGGTGACATCCCACCTGACTGATCTCGTCAAGATGACGGAAGAAGGGGCAATGGAAGTGATGAGGTTGACAGAGCTGATGCAGGAGGATCGTGCCACGGTGACGCGAGAATGTCGCGCCATCGCCGGTGACCTGCGAGCAATTGGCCAAGGCGACCTTGCCGGCCGAGTGGAGCAGGTCTTGGCTATCTTGAATCAAGACGAACGGCGGCTTACCAACATCATGACGGCGCTCTCCTTCCAAGATCTGGCGGCCCAACGGGTCAAGAAGTTGGTAGCGATTCTGGAGGATGTGCGCGAAAAGCTTGTCAAGCTTGTCGTGGTGTTGGGGGACAAACCCAACGGAAATGGCGGGCGGCTCGAAGGACGGGTAGGCGAGTTGCTCAAAGAGCTCGGACAGTCGCGGGATAGTGCCATGAAGCAGCGGGTGGCGGACGAAATCTTGGCGAAATTCGGCTTTGAGTAGCAAGTGGAGTGGCGTCAGACACGATCATCGTGGCGAAGAGAGATCAAAAACGATCGAGCATTGGAAATCAGCCACGAGCTAGTTGATGCCCTTGTCCGACGGAAAGGTTGTCGCGCCTAATCCGATGGCATCTGACATCATGAGCAGAGAATAAAATAAATGGATATCGCCACGATCATTGGCATCGTGCTGGCACTAGGCGCCATCATCGGTGGCCAGGCGCTGGAAGGCGGTCACTTAAGCTCCATCCTCCAGTTGACCGCGTTCATCATCGTGATCGGTGGGACGATTGGCGCCTGTTTTGTACAGACGCCATTGCCCGTTCTCCTCAAAGCCGTCGGTGCGTTATCGATGGCCATCTCCGGACCCCGCATCGACAACAAAGCGACGATCAAACTCATCCTCGACCTGGCCAACGTATCGAGGAAGCAGGGATTGTTGGCGCTGGAAAGCAAACTCAAGGAAATCAAGGACCCTTTCATGAAAAAAGGAGTTCAACTGATCGTTGATGGAACGGATCCCAAAGCCGTCCATGAGATTTTGGAGGTTGAAGTCGAACACTACGAGGAGGAAGGACTCAAAGCGGCCAAGGTGTGGGAAGCGGCCGGTGGCTATGCTCCCACTATCGGAATTCTGGGAGCGGTGCTGGGCCTGATCCATGTCATGGAAAATCTGGCTGATCCATCGAAATTGGGGGGAGGTATCGCCGTGGCCTTCGTGGCCACGGTGTATGGCGTGGGATCAGCGAATCTGTTTTTTTTGCCCCTTGCTAATAAGATCAAATTGAAACTCAAAGAAGAAACCACCGCGAAGAATTTGGCCATTGTGGGACTGGTGGGGTTGGCTCATGGAGAGAACCCACGGCTGTTACAGGAAAAGCTTGAAGGGTTCCTCTCACCGGCCGAACGGTCGAAACCGGCCAAGAAGTGAACGGTCGGCAGCAAGAACGTTCTCGGTTCTCCATCACCAGAGGAACTGGCGAACTGACGAGGGATCCTCTGCTGTCCAGCGAAGGGGGCTTCAATGGCGAAGCACAAACACGAAGAACACGAAAACCATGAACGGTGGCTGGTGTCGTATGCTGACTTCATCACCCTGCTGTTTGCCTTCTTCGTGGTGATGTATTCGGTATCGGCTCTCAATGAGGGAAAGTTCCGCACGGTCAGTGAGTCGATCCGAGCGGCGCTCCGTCCCTTGTCCAATCCTGAGGTGTCACAGATGCTGTTCAGCGTCGGCCAATATCGGCCGGCTCTGAGGTCGCCGTCTGTCCCGGGATCGAAAGAAATTACCGTCCGACGCCTGCGCGAGCTGGTCAAGGCGTCCCAGACGTCATCCCAATTTGCGTTGATCCATATGCTGCAAAAAGACGATGGAGACATCATCATTACGATCCCGGACAGTGTGTTGTTCAACAGTGGGGAAGCCACGGTTCGTCAGGAAGCCCTGTCATTTCTCAAAGGTCTGGCGAACGTGCTCCTCGAATTGAACCGGCACGTTCGCGTTGAGGGCCATACGGACAATGTGCCGATCAAGACGGCCCAGTTTCCATCAAACTGGGAACTGTCTGCGGCGAGGGCTGTGATGGTGGTTCGTGTGCTATCGGAGCTCTATGGTGTGCCGCCCGACCATCTTGCGGCGGTCGGCTATGGGGACACCAGGCCGGTGGTGCCTAATTTGACACCGGATCAACGGGCAAAAAACAGGCGAGTGGAAATCGTCATCCTGGAACAGGCACCTTCTGTCGTTTCGCCCTCTTTCGGGGATGGCGAACAAGATGCCACCGAGCCGCCAGATGACCCAGTAGGAAGACAGATCGACGTCCCGCCGCCAGTGTTGAACCAGATGAGGAGCCCTGGTTTCTAGACCGATCTCATCAATGCAAGGGCCGAGGGCCGATGAACCTGGCTGGCTCCGGACGGACCCTCTTAAGAATCCTGATCAAGCAACCGATAGGGCACGCAGCAAGATCTGCTCGACCGGAAAAGTCGGCTTGTAATGAAGCGGTCGGCGCGATGGCTGATAAGGCTGGGGCTGAGACATGACGGACAATGCAAGACTGTTAGTTCCCACGGGGGATCTCACGATCTTCGAAGTCGAAGAGTTCAAAAAGTCGCTCCTCACACTGTTTCAAAACGAAGGGCTCGTATCGCTGGACCTCAGCCGGGTGGGGCGTGTGGATACAGCGGCAGTCCAGTTGCTCTGGGCCGCCAAGAAGGAGGGGCGGATGTTTGTCGCGGGAATCTCGGAAGTCCTCCAGGCAACGTTCAACCAACTTGGCTTCTTGGAACCCCTGAGCGAGTAGTGCTGGACCGTCAAGCGTCGATGACCAACGAAGACAACGAGGTGTGGAACGAGGGCGAGGAGCTGCCAGTCGTCGCAGAGAACCGGCAACTTCGTGAACAGCTCCGAGCGTGGAAAACGGTCGCCTCGGCCATTGTCCAGGTGATTCCCCTTCTAAAAGAGGAAATGAGCGCCGTCACTCAAATGACTGAAGGCGCCGCGATGGATCTGGCCGCACACCTTCGTGTTTTGGCTTCGCTCGGGACTGGGGAGGGTGATCGAGCCGCAAGTCTGTCTCACATCGTGACGGCGTTGCAGTTTCAGGACGTTACCCGTCAACGATTGGAACGAGTCGGCGGACTATTGCAAGAAATGGGAGACCATCTGAAAAAGTTGTTAGAGAGCGGGGCGAAGAGGAGTTCGGCTGTTCCATCACTGGAACAGGAGAAGCACGTTGTTGCCTTGACGGCACGGTGGAGTGAAGCCACAGCTGCCCGTGGCTGGGATCGGCGGTCTGTGGATGGGATACCTTCTGAGGGAGAAGAAGAGGCAGGATCGGTAACGCTGTTTTAACGGGGGCGCAATGCGGAATGATGAGGCTGGCAACAGCCAGTCAGGGATGTCGAAGGGGGAGGAGAGGGATGGGGAAAACCGCGCTTGTCGTCGATGATTCGCCCACCATGCGCCAGATGGTCGCCTTTACGCTGACGAACGCTGGTTTTACGGTCATCCAGGCGGAAAACGGCAGAGATGCCGTGGCCAAGGTCGCGGGCAAAAAAATGGATCTCGTCGTGACGGATCTCAATATGCCCGAAATGGACGGCATTACCCTGATTAGAGAACTGCGGAAGACCCCAGATTTTCGTTACACCCCTATTTTGATGCTGACGACTGAATCAGCAATCGAAAAGAAGATGCAGGGGAAGGAAGCCGGCGCCACGGGATGGATCGTCAAGCCTTTCAATCCCGACGTGTTGCTCAAGACCATCGCCAAGGTCCTGCCGATGGTGTAATTCGCACGACAAACAGGGAGAGCGCGGAGGACGATGAGCAACGAGTTCGATCAATTCAAAGACGCGTTTTTCGAGGAAGCGGCCGAACATCTCGCAATTATGGAGGAGGGGCTGCTTCAACTCGAACAGAGCCCCGGTGATCTAGATTTGTTGAACAAGATTTTTCGCTCGGCCCATTCGATCAAAGGGGCGAGTGGCATGTTCGGTTTCGATCTCGTGGCGCAATTCACCCACAAGATGGAGACGCTCCTGGACTTGCTGCGGAGCGGCAAGAAAGTCGTGACGCAGCCGATTTCCGACTTGCTTCTCAAATCGACGGACTGCCTCAAACTGTTGATTGACGCGGCCAAATCGAACGAACCGACGGAAGCGTCGACAGTCCAACAATTGACGGAGGCCCTTGCCGCTGCCTGTTCCGCGGAAAGTCGGCCAGCGCCATCGGTGTCACCGTTTCCAACTTCCTCAAAGGCGATGCCCGGTTCGCGTCGCACGTTCGACATCCATTGGACCCCTCCACAGAATATATTTCAGCGGGGGCTCGATCCGCTGCAGGTCTTCAACGAACTGAACCGAATCGGCACGGTATCGGTTCTAAAGGTGGATACGTCCCGCTTGCCGGATTTGCAATCGATCGACCCTGAGATCTGTTATCTCTCGTGGGATCTGCGCTTGGAAACCCCTGCCTCGGAGCGGGATGTGCGAGCGACGTTTGAGTTCGTCGAAGAGGATAGCACGCTAACGATCACAGAAGTGCCCGTTTCGGCCCCCATGCCGGAGGAGCCGCCGCACGATTCGCGACCGACATCGACGCTTACTCCGCTGGAGTGTGAAGAAACGGCGCCAAAGCCGCTGGGAAGTATTTTGGTCGAGAGCGGCGTCATTTCGAAAGAGACATTGGATCGGGCACTGGCCATGCAGAAGCGTGTCGGCGAGATCCTGATTGAACAAAAAGCCGTTACGCCTCAGCAGCTCGAAGAAGCCCTGCAAAAGCAGCGGCAGATGGAAGCGGCCATCCACGCGAAAAAAGCCGATCCAACCTCCATTCGTGTTGACACCGCAAAGATCGACAAACTGATCAACTTGGTTGGGGAGTTGGTCATCACCCAGTCGATGTTGAGCGATTTAGGAACTCGCTTCGACATGAAGCAGCTCCACGTGTTGCAAGAGCGGATCGCCCAACTGGAACGGAACACGAGAGAAATTCAAGAACGGGTGATGAGCATCCGCATGGTGCCTATCGGAACGGCCTTTAGCCGCTTCCCGCGGCTAGTCCGTGACTTAGCTGCCAAGTTAGGCAAGAAAATCCAGTTGGTGCTCTCGGGCGAGGAAACAGAGCTTGATAAAACGGTCATCGAAGCTATTGGTGATCCCTTGACCCATCTGGTGCGCAATGCTGCGGACCATGGGCTGGAAATGCCGGAGGAACGGCTGGATAACAACAAGCCCGAAACGGGGGTCATCAAACTGAATGCTTTTCATGAGAGCGGCAACATCTGCATCACGGTCGAAGATGATGGTCGCGGTTTGAACCGCGACAAGATCCTGGCCAAGGCGGTCAGGCAAGGACTGGTGCCGGAGGGCGTATCCCTCTCCGACGATCAGATCTATTCGCTGATCATGAAGCCCGGCTTCTCGACCGCCGATCAGGTGTCCGATCTTTCTGGCCGGGGCGTCGGCATGGACGTGGTAAAGCGCAACATCGAGGCGTTGGGCGGCACCGTCTCGATTAAGACTGCGTTTGGTAAGGGCACGACGTTTACGCTCAAACTGCCATTGACACTGGCCATTATCGAGGGCATGACGATCCGGGTTGGCCGGGAAACCTACATCATTCCGATGTTGTCCATCCTTGAATCGATCCAACCCAAGGTTGAGGCGGTCAAAACCATCGTCGGCAAGGGAGAGTTGATCGATGTGCGGGGTCTCTACCTGCCAGTGATTCGGTTGTACGAAGTCTTCAACGTGGAGCCCGAGCATCGCGACCCCGCCAAAGCCATTCTATTGGTTGTGGAAACCGAGGGGGAGCGGGTGGCGGTGATGGTGGACGAGATTATCGGTCAGCAGCAGGTGGTCATCAAGAGCATGGAACAAAACTTCCGCAAGGTCGAGGGAATCGCGGGCGCTACCATCCTGGGCGATGGAACGGTCGGCTTTATCTTGGACGTGCGGGGCCTGTTGGCTTTGGCTCGCCAAGGGGCGGCACTCGCCGCCTCGTGACAGCAAGAGGTACATGATGGCTCTTATGATCAATGACCAGTGTATCGCTTGCGATGCCTGTTTGCCGGCTTGCCCTAACCAGGCGATCTTCGACAAACGCAGTGCCGCCGAGGCGCAAGGGTATCGGGTGGCGGGGCAATTAGGAATCAAGGACGATATCTATGTCATCGCCTATGAACGATGCACCGAGTGCGTTGGCCATTTCGAGGAGCCCCAGTGTGCTTCTGTCTGTCCCATCGGGGACTGTTGTGTGCCAGATCCAGACCGGCCCGAATCACCGGCCCTGCTGTTGGAACGGGCGCGCCGCCTCCATCCAAACAAAAGCCTTTGCGAAGACAAGGTGTGGGCAGGGGTGAGAGGCTAACAGCATCGGGTGAGGATGAGGCAATGTGCTTCAGTTTGTGCGGTCGTGGTCCGAAACAAGAGCGGGACGTAAGAAGCAGAATAAGCGCACGTGCTGTTGAAACGTCAATGTGGCGCAGAGGCGCCGGCGGGGACAGGAGACGGGCTCGTTAAGAGAAGGACGAAGAGGCGGTGTATGCTGCCGTCGTTCGTAGCGCGGCGGACATCTTATCTGAGAAGGAGGTTTCGATGGCGGCTGTCACAGCGTTGGACAATGTGACCAATCCCTCGCAACAACAGGCTGGGTTGGCAACGGACGGCAGTCAGTTTCTGACATTCAAGGTGGGGGATGAACTCTACGGGGTAGATATTTTGCGTGTGCAGGAGATCAAGGGCTACACCGCGGTCACGCGCATTCCCAATACGCCGCCCTCCATCAAGGGGGTCATCAATTTGCGCGGCACGATCGTGCCGATTGTGGAGCTGCGGACGGTCTTCGGGATGCCGGCGATGGAGGTGACGCCCTTCACGGTCATCATCGTGGTGGTGGTGCGGGAAAAGGTCATGGGACTGGTGGTGGATGCAGTCTCGGATGTGCTGACCATTGGGCGGCAGGACATCCAAGCGCCGCCGGCTTTGGGGGCAAGGGTGAATGTGAGTTGCCTGAGTGGCATCGCCAAAGCGGGTGACAAGTTGGTGGCGTTGTTGGATATCGATCGACTCTTGGCAGATGGCTGAGCAAACAACGTCTGGGGGTGGTGCCCGAGAGGAGCAAGGGGGGAATGGGGCTGCCTGCTGAGCCTGCCCAGACTCGTTTGGTTTCTTCGGGCTCAGGCAGCCGGTCCACTGGAGGAGGCACAGACCCACTGGAGGAGGCACAGGAAGGAGAAGCTCTATGGTAGCAACATGGATAGGGTCACCCACCAGGGCCAAGAACCTGAGACAGTATGGAGAGGCAGCAGCCCGTGCCCACGCTGTGCTTGAGCTCGCGCCCGATGGGACGGTTCTCGATGCCAATGAGACGTTTCGCACCCTCACCGGTTACGTGTTGGACGAGATGAAGGGCCGACATCATCGACTATTGTACGAATCGGCGGAGGTGGAGAGTCCGGCATATCAGGCCCGCTGGGAGGCTGTACGTCGTGGCGAGGTCCAGTCTTGCATTTCAAAGTGGGTGGGCAAAGACGGCAAAGAACGGTGGCTGGCCACGTCGTATGTTCCCCTGGGCGGGGGAGATCAGCCGAGGAAGATCCTCGTATTCGCGACCGACGTGACGGCGCTCGCCACGGAGCTGGAAACGGTCAAGGAAGAACTCGCCGTCCGCCAGGCCATCATGGACATCACCAGTCTTATATCGCAGACCAATCTCAAGGGCGAGATTATGGACGTGAACGACAAGTTTTGCGAGGTAGCGAAATATGGCCGAGAGGAATTGCTGGGCAAACCGCACAACATCGTGCGGCATCCGGACATGCCCAAAGAGGTCTTCAAGCAGATGTGGGCCACGATCGGCCGGGGGCAGATCTTTCGGGGGGTGATCAAGAACCGGGCCAAGGACGGCACCCCCTATTACGTGGACGCCGTCATTGCGCCGTTCGTGGACAAACAGACCGGCAAGCCCAAAAAGTACCTCGGCGTCCGCTACGACATCACCCAGTATGAGGTGCAACGCCACCACATGCAGGGACTCATGGACGCGATCAATCGGGCCTATGCCGTGATCGAGTTTCAGGTGGATGGCACGATTCTCACGGCCAATGACAACTTTCTCGCCGCCACCGGCTATACCCTGGAGGAGATCCGTGGCCGGCACCATCGGCTCTTCTGCGACCCGGCGGATGCCGCCAGCCCGGACTATGCGGCGTTCTGGCAGAAGCTAGGGCGGGGGGAGTTCGAGGCGGGGGTCTATCGGCGGCTGGGCAAGGGGGGGCAAGAAGTGTGGCTGCAGGCCTCCTATAACCCCGTCAAGGACGAGATGGGCCGGCCGTTTAAGGTGGTGCAGTTGGCGACGGATATCACGGCGCAGAAGCAGGCGCAGGTGGAAGTGGAGCGGCTGATCAAAGCGGCGGCTGATGGGCATCTATCCGACCGCATCGCGCTTGAACGTTTCGACGGCGCGGCGCGGGAGCTGGTGGCCAATTTCAATCGACTCCTGGACGCCGTCGCCATGCCACTTGACGAGGTGAAAGCGGTGATGACGGCGGTGGGGGAAGGCGATCTCACGAAGCCGATGAGAGGCGACTACCAGGGAGACTTTGCCGCCATCAAAGCCAGTGTCAATGCCGCTTTGGCGCAATTGACGCAGATGATCAGCACGGTGCGGGAGGCGGTCGAATCGGTCCGGTCCGGCTCGGAGCAGATCACCAAAGGGAGCGAGGATCTGGCGCAGCGGACGAGCGAGCAGGCGTCGGCGTTGGAGGAGACGTCGGCGTCGATGGAGGAGATGACGGCGACGGTGAAGCAGAACGCGGACAATGCGCGGCAGGCGGAGCAGTTGGCGCAGGCGGCGCGGGAGACGGCGGACAAGGGGGGAGCGGTGACGGAGCGGGCGGTGGCGGCGATGCAGGCGATTAATCAGAGCAGCGCGCAGATTGCGGAGATCATCACGGTGATTGATGAGATTGCGTTTCAGACGAACCTGTTGGCGCTCAACGCGGCGGTGGAGGCGGCGCGGGCGGGGGAGCATGGGCGGGGGTTTGCGGTGGTGGCGGCGGAGGTGCGGAATTTGGCGCAGCGGTCGGCGACGGCGGCGAAGGAGATCAAGGGGTTGATCCAGGCGTCGCTTTCGCGGGTGACGGAGGGCAGTGAGTTGGTGAATCAGGCGGGGCGGACGTTGGGGGAGATGGTGCAGGCGGTGAAGCGGGTGACGGACATTATGGGGGAGATCAGCGCGGCCAGTCAGGAGCAGGCGAGCGGGATTGAGCAGGTGAACAAGGCGGTGATGGCCATGGACGACACCACCCAGCAAAACGCCGCCCTCGTCGAACAACTCACCAGCGCCAGCCAGTCCATGAAAGCCCAGGCCCAGGAACTAAGGCGACAGATTAAGGCGTTTACGATTGCGGGTGGGCAAACGAACTCAGCCGGTTCCAGGCTTCAAAGGGACGGGCGAGAGGATGGGAAGGAAGGCCGTCGTGGTGTGGACTATCACAACGCGCGACGTCAGGTTGTGGGTCGAAAGGCGAAGGAAGAGGAGGAAGTAGTTGGGGTCAGCGGTAAGGTTGGGTCAGGCTGCAATGCTCAGGAGGACGATTTCGAAGAGTTTTAGGGATCAAACGCTTGGTCATTGAGCAGAATCACCCGAAGGATCATGACGACTAAAGGAGGCAACGGTGGTTTACAAAGAGGAAATCATGAAGGCGATCGGTGCCCATGGGCAGTGGAAGACTCGTCTGTTGCAGGCGATTGAGAGCGGCAAGTTCGACGGGACCGTTGAAACGGTGCGCATGGACAACCAGTGTGCGTTTGGCAAATGGCTGCATGGACCCACCCTGGATGCCAAGGACAAACTGTCGTCCCATTACAAAGAGGTAAGGGAGTTACACGCTCGGTTCCATGAACAAGCAGCTCGGGTCGTGTCGTTGGCACTTGAGGGAAAGAAGCAAGAAGCGCGGCAGGCCCTGGCAATGGATGGGGAATACAGCAAAGTCTCTTCGCAACTGACCACTGCCATGTCGGCTTGGCTCAAGAGCCTGGCGGCTTAGGTAGTCGTTGGTCTTCGGGTTCTCAATGCTCAACTGGGTATCCGCATGAGCGGATGAGCGAAAGAGAAGGTCGCCGCACTGTGGCCTGCTCGATCACCAAAGACGAATTTTGTCGGTTTCAGAAGTTGATCTACGACAAGGGCGGCATCGTTCTGACTGACCAAAAGGAGTCGCTCTTGGTAGCTCGCCTGATGAGACGGCTCCGAGAGATAAACGTGCAGACCTTTTCGCAATACTACGAGCTGGTCGTAAGGGACCAGACAGGCGAAGAGTTTACGCGGATGCTCGATCTGATCTCGACCAACAAAACGGACTTTTTTCGCGAGCCGAAGCACTTTGAGTTTCTGCGGGAACAGGTCCTTCCTCAATTGGAGAGGGAAAAGTACATCCGTGTCTGGTCGTCCGCCTGTTCGACTGGTGAGGAGCCCTACACGATCGCCATGACCTTGTATGAAGGTGTGCGGGACCCTCGGCAGTGGGAATTCAAGATTCTCGCTTCGGACCTCTCCACCCGCGTGCTCGAACAGGCGAAGGCGGGGGTGTACGAGGCGGACCGGCTGAAGGATGTGCCAGCCGATCTCTTACGGCGGCATTTTCTCAAAGGGCGTGGCCCCAATGAGGGGCTGTTCAAGGTGAAGCCGCATCTCGCTTCGATCGTCGAGTTTCGGCGGATCAATCTCATGGACGAGCAATTTCCCATCAAAACGCCGCTCGATATGATTTTCTGCCGCAACGTCATGATCTATTTTGATCGACCGACACAGGAGAAGCTCGTCAACAAATTTCATCGCTATCTGAAACCGGGCGGATATCTGTGCATCGGCCATTCGGAGAGTCTCCAGTGGGTTCGCCATCCCTTTAAGTTAGTGGCTCCAACGATCTATCGCAAGGAGTTGTGACCGGCATGGCGTCTGCCGACGAGGAGGAATTTCGACACGTTCGACGCATGCACGATGAGCGGTTTCCCTATGAAATCGCGGCGATCATGCCGGGGGAATTCTTTGTGAGCCGGGCCCCCATGATCGTCTATACGGTACTCGGTTCCTGTGTGTCCGCCTGTATCCGAGACCCGGTTGTCGGGGTCGGTGGCATGAATCACTTCATGCTGCCGGAGCCGAAAGACATGGCCAACGACTCATGGGGCGAATCGACGCGCTACGGGTCGTTTGCGATGGAGTCGTTGATCAATGAGATCCTCAAACGGGGCGGAATGAGAAACCGGTTAGAGATCAAACTGTTTGGCGGCGGCCGTATCTACGACGGCCATATCGATATCGGGGCCAGGAATGCCGAGTGGGTGCTCAATTTTCTGCAGGCGGAAGGGTTGCACCCAGTGAAGGTCGATCTCGGTGACGTGTTTCCACGTAAGATCTACTACTTCACGGATTCGGGCCGTGTGTTGGTCAAGAAAATCGAGCGGCTCAAGAATCGCACGATCATGAATCGTGAGCAGGAATACGCGGCTAAGTTACAGACGGCCGTGCATCAGGATGACGAGGCCGTGACCCTGTTCTAGGGGCGGGTTTTGATCTCGGGCTGTTGAATCGCGGTGTGGAAGTGACGTGGGCCAGGGGAGCGTTATGAAAAAAATCCGAGTGCTGACGATCGATGATTCGGCACTGATGCGCCAGGTGTTGGCCACCCTTTTGTCGAAAGATCCGGAGATTGAGGTCGTCGGGTCGGCCCCCGATCCCTATGTCGCGCGAGAGAAGATCAAGACCCTCCATCCCGATGTGCTGACCCTCGATGTCGAGATGCCCAAAATGGATGGGCTGACCTTTCTGGAGAAACTGATGCGTGGTCATCCCATGCCAGTCGTCATGGTGAGCACGTTGACCGAGGCCGGCTGCGAGACCACGCTACGGGCATTGGAACTGGGCGCGGTGGATTTCATCACGAAGCCCAAGCTCGACGTACAAAAAGGGATGGAGGAGATAGCTCGTGAAGTCATCGACAAGGTGAAGGCTGCCGCTGTAGCGCGCGTGAAAGTCCCCCGCCCTTCTTTTTCTACCAATCCTACGCTCAAAGACGAGTGGCAACCAGTGGTGCCGGCTGGGCCGGGCTCCCGAGCCATGCTCAAGACGACCGATACGATTATTGCGATTGGCTCCTCGACTGGCGGAACCGAGGCGGTAAAAAACATCCTGACGGCGCTCCCAGCTCACACCCCGCCGATTCTGATTACCCAACATATGCCGCCTCGATTTACCAAAACCTGGGCAGACCGTCTGAACAGTCTCTGCCGAATTTCCGTCAAGGAGGCGGCGGACGGTGATAGTGTGCTGCCGGGCCACGCCCTGGTAGCCCCAGGGGGGTATCACATGGTCTTGGACCGCAATGGTGCCCGGTACACGGTTCGGATCACGCAAGATCCGCCGGTCAATCGCCATCGGCCGTCGGTGGATGTGTTGTTCGACTCGGTTGCTCGTTATGCCGGCCGCAATAGCATCGGCGTGATCTTGACTGGTATGGGAGGTGATGGAGCCAAGGGGCTGCTGGCGATGAAACAAGCTGGCGCAAGAACAATCGCGCAGGATGAGGCGACCTGTGTCGTCTTTGGCATGCCGAAAGAAGCCATCAAGCTCGGCGGGGTGGACAAAGTGCTGCCGCTCGGCGACATCGCCGGAGCGGTGGTCGAGCTTGTGGGACGGTCATGACGGAACTCATGTTATGAGATGTGATGAAAGGAGGAGCCCATGTCAATGCAAGTGAAGGAACGTTCGATGCCCAACGGGGTGATTCTCGAGCTGACAGGCGATTTGACCTATGCCAATCGCGAACAATTTAAGACGGCGGTGGAGTCCGTTCGTCAGCGAGGGTTCCGGCATCTGGTGCTGGATATGTCCAATGTCCGATTCATCGACAGTTCCGGATTGGGACTATTAGCGCTGGTGGCCCAGCAATTCAAATTGACACAGGGACGGCTGAGTTTGCTCAAGCCGCAAGCCTATGTGCGAGAGATTATGGCGCTGGCCAACATTCCATCGCTGATTCCCATGTATGAGAATGAGCAGGATGCGGCGGCTGCCCATGCGAAGGCGGCGTAGGGGTTGGAGTTTTGTGCCACGGAAACGAATAAGAGGCGATGAAGTCATCTCATCCTCAAGTTGATACGACCGGCAAGTCGGAGGCCGTCAAAGTGAGAGCAGACACGGAGTCGCCGACGGTGTTGATTGTGGATGACGATCCGGTAGCCAGGCTTGCCATGGTCGGACGAATCAAACGGCTTGGCTATCGCGTGCTCCAAGCCGGCGATGGGAAAACTGGCCTTGAATTGCTGCGGCGGGAGCGGCCCGAACTGACCATTTTGGATTGGATGATGCCCGATCTGGACGGACCGTCGTTTTGTGAGCAGGTGCGCGACGATCCCGAGGTCGGCTCAAGCCAAATCCTGATGATGACGAGCAATGATCACCCCGAACACATCGCGGAGGGGTTGGCGCGCGGAGCCGATGATTTTTTAAGCAAGGCGGCAAGCCGTCAAGAGATCATTGCCAGAGTCCAGGCCGGGATCAGAACGGCGCTATTGATTCGCCAGTTGGAGCGGGTCACGGATGAGTTGCGGAGCAAACAGGCGTTGTTGGACGAGGAGCTCCAATCGGCCGCCCGCTATGTGGAATCTCTTTTGCCGATGCCGGGCATCGTGCTCCCCGGCGTCGAACTGGCTCATCTCTACCGTCCGTCGCTGGCGTTGGGCGGTGATTTGTACAACGTCGTTCGATGTGGCGATGACGCAGTGGGACTCTATTTGCTCGATGCCTCTGGACACGGGGTGTCGTCGGCCCTTCGGTCCGCCGCTCTTGCCACGTTTCTGCGGGAGGATAGTCTGCTGCGTTACGTCGGCTCTCGCGATCCCGGCGCCATTGTGACGGAAGCCAACCGTCTGTTTCCCCTCACCGAACGGGGCGACTATTTCACGATTCTCGTCGCGCGGCTGGATCTGCGATTTCAGCGGGTGCTCTATGCCACGGCCGGTCACTCCGGGGCTTGTATTCATCGGCGGGGGGGAACGATGGAATGGTTCGCGCCGCCCAGCCTGCCCTTGGGATTTGCCCCGGGTCAGCTCTATCGCACCGTGGAGATCGGTTTTCTGCCCGGCGACCGCTTGTATGTGATGAGCGATGGCCTCTATGAGGTTCCCAATTCGACCGGAGAACTGTGGGGCAAAGAGCGACTGGGGTTCGCGTTGAAAGAGGCGGCTGGCCGACCATTGCAGGATGCCCTGTCTCATGCTGTTGCGGAGGCGGCGCGATGGTCCGGTCAGAATTGCTTTCCGGATGACGTGGCGGTGATGGGGATTGAGCTGAAGGCATGACGGTGTGTGCCATGAATCGAGATCGGCGAGGTGACGGATGAATCGTAATACCGTGTTTGATCTCCGGGAGGCGCTGAGTCGTGTTGATGATGACCGTGAGACCTTGCAAGCCATGATCGAGGTGTTCTTGGAGCAAGGCCCTCAGGATCTGGCGGCGGTTCGGCAGGCCTTGGAACGACGGGATGCAACGGCAGCAGCGCGATCCGCCCACCGATTGAAAGGATCGGTACTTCAATTTTGTGCAGAGGCGGCGGTGGAGGCGGCCAAGGCGGTGGAGGCGGCGGCAAAGGGCGGCGACGTGGAAGAAACAACCCGATTGTTCCAGCAACTGGAGGCTGAGATGGTGCGCCTCTGCGAAGCCCTCCGCACGGAATTGGAAAAGAATTTGGCGGCATGAAGGCAGCTCACTCGTCCTGCACCGTGTTGCTGGTGGACCCCTCGCCCGATCTGCGGGCTGGTCTGGCCCGTGACGCCGAACGGTTGGGGCTTACCGTGATCACCGCGTCGGATCCTTCGGAGGCGGTGGCCTCGTTGGAACAAACGTCCCCCGACATCGTGATCACCGATCTGTTCCCATCGGATGAAGCCGGCCTTGCTTTGATTCAAACGTTGAGGAATCGAGGCCGAAGATGTCCGGTCATCGTAACTTCGACGGAAGCGTCAGGACCCATGGTCGCCAAGGCGTTTCGGGCGGGGGCGACGGACTATTTGCAGAAACCGATCATCACGGAAGAATTGACGGCGATACTGACCCGTGCTCGGCATTTGGGAGGACAGGGGGCCGCTCCACGACCTCCTCTGCTGGGGTTCGAGCAGCGGTTTGTTCTGGCAAGCGACGCGGCTTCTATGGAGGAAACGGTGCTATGGCTGATGCAGATGACCGCTATGATGGTATCGGAGACGGTGCGCGTCGGTTTGCGTGGGGCGCTGCAAGAGCTACTCCTCAATGCCGTGGAACATGGGAATCTGGAAATTTCCCATGAAGAAAAAAAACAAGCAGTGGCTGAAGGACGTTACGATACTTTGCTCCATGAACGAGCGGCCCGGCCGGCGCTCAGAGATCGGCGTGTCATCGTGGAAGTCTCCTGCGATAGCCGGGCACGGCGGCTACGATATCGCATCATTGATGAGGGGAACGGTTTTGATTGGCGAACGATGTGGAATCGGAAGCTGGATTGGATGGACCTGACGGAAGGGAGCGGGCGCGGTGTGTTACTGGCTCGCTCTCTGTTTCCCGATCTCTCCTATAATGAGCGGGGCAACGAAGTGACGTTCACGGTTACCTTGGATAGCTCCGCGGGCGGTAGGGCGGCTCCCTTGTGACGCTTCCGATCAGAGTACAAAGCACGCGTGTGCCGTTTGCTCACAACATCCGCAAATATTTGGCGGCGCAGCGGCCTTTGTTTGGTTCTCGATGGAGCACGGCGAAGGCTGTCTTGGTTGATTCGTTGACCGTGATGGTGAGCTGCGCGGAAAAATAGTCGCTCTTGACGTCGTAGACGGATCCTGACGCGCGTAGTTTGGCACCAATATCGACGAAACTCCCAATGCGATTTAGCTCTTCTTTGGTCTTGTAGGGGCGCCCCTGCACAATTTCCATGGCCATTGTGGCTGTGATGTCTGGATCGAGGGCTTGAATGACAGCCGGCTCTGCCGTGTTGATATTCACCGGCGCGTTGCCTTCAATCGGATAGACGGTGACGTATCGTGCCAAGCGATCAATGATCGCCGGTGTGAAACCCTTCACGAGCCGAAGGTCGCTCAGTGCCTGGAGCGGGCCGTTGGCCGCTCGATAAGGGGGCTTGAGCGATTGGTAGTACAGGCTCTCGGCGCCGGCTGGCCGGGGATTGTCGTCCTGATCCAACCAATCAACCAGGGCGTCGACGAGATCAGGATTGATCTGGAGCAATTCAAAGAGTCGTCGGACCCGATCGATCTTCGTTTTCGATTGGATGGGATCGCCGACTGCCGTGATCAGGTCGTTGAGGTTCAGCTTGCCCTGCTCGTCCTGAATCTGGGCACTCAGCAGCCCGTCACCGATCGCGTAATTCTTGATCGGTAGTGCCCACAGGTCCGACAGACTGTCGAACTGTTGGCCGTTGCGTTTATCCAGCAGAAAGTCCTGCTGGAGGGCGGCACTTGCGGCTTGTACGGCGGCTCGCATCAAGGCACCGGTTTTGACCTGGTCACGGAACGAAGCGGCTTCCCGGTATTCCCGCCGGGCTTCCGCGTCGAATTCAAGGACGAGCGCCGTCAGAAGAGCCAGGACGAGCAGGGCCAACAGCAGGGCCATGCCCCCTTCATCGTGCCTTCGCATAACTCAGTACCCGGATGGTGGTCTCCAGCCTGGCGGGGTCGTCGAATTTGGGACGGATTTTCAAATGCCGAACCTGCAAATCGTAGGGAGCCCGGTCGATTGCTACCAGCAGATCCAACACTTGCGGGAGAGACACGCCGTCAAGCCGGAGATCAACCGCCGTCTCCTCATAGCCGTTTGAGATCGGTTGGACTTGTGGCTGCATGCCGGCGATGTGGTTGCGGACATTGGCTGCCCCGGCCGCTTCTTCCATGAAAGCCAGGAGCGAAAACTGCCCGCCAGTCTCGGGCAACCGTTGCTCGGTCTGCAACAGTCGGGCCTGCTTGGCGGTGTACTCTTGTGCGAGTACCGTTAATTCTTGAAGATCCTTCCGCTTGCGCGCTTCTTGCCGATTGAGCCGCTCGTAAGAATCGAGGAGGGGATCAACGATCAAGACAAAGAGGAGACTCAAACCGACGACCACTCCTCCGATGAGCACCAGCAGGCGCTCGCGAGGGGTGAGCTGACGCCATCGTTCCTGAAGATGCTGTTTCATGGTTGGGCGACCGTCACGGTCATGCGGAACACCACTTGGTTTGGCGCGGCGCCGACTCTGGTTTCAGAGACGGATACATCCTCGAAGCGGCGGCTTGAGGCAAAGGCCTGTTTGATTTTCTCCACCGCGTCGAACGACGACGTTTCTCCTTCCAACAAAATCGTTCCTGTATCGAGCGTCAATTCACGAACTTTGACCGGCACGCCGGACGGCAACTGTTTGACGAAGGCTGACAGAGCCGGCAGCACCTTGTGCCGTGACCCGTCGATGATTGCGAGGGCCTTGTCGATCGCGGCGATCCGGTACCGGGCTTGATCCAGTTCGTCACCTGGCGCGGCCGTTGCCCCAAAGACCTGCTCATAGCGGACCTGCAAGGCGGTTTTCAGATCGGAGACCCGATTATGTTGCAGCACGAAGTGGATCGTAAAATCCGCCACCGCGAGGAGACCGAGGAGCAACACTCCCACCACGGCCAGGCGCACGTCTGACTTGGCCACCTTGCTCTTGGCCTGGTCTTCCCCGCACGCGGTCTTAAAGTCGAGGGCGAGATCGGCAGAGGAAGACGTGAATCGCCAGCGAGGCTTGACCAGTTTGGGGTGAAGCGCGAGGCCGAAGGCGATAGAGAATGCGCGCGGGCTGTCGGGACCGAATCCTTGCCGCGGACCCACGGCGGAAAGGCCCAGTTGACGCGCCACGAAGCTTGCCATTTCTCGCAGCTTGCTCCCCCCTCCCGACACCCAACAGTGAGTCAGACGGCTACGTTGCGTTCCTTCAAAAGCGTGGATGGTGACGTACAGTTCCCGTACCAATGGCTCCACCCACGCCGCCATCTGATCAATCGGCAGGCTGCGTTTCCGGCGCTCGGCTTCCGCGAACGTCCATCCTTGCCGTGCTGCCAGTGCGTGGGTCAAGTGGTTTCCACCCCAGAAAATGGTGCGCAGCACGACCGGCCTCCTCTCGTGAACGAGGCAAACGGTCGTTTTTGAGGCGCCTATATCGATGATGACGAGGTTGTCGGGAACGTCCTGATGCTCGCCACGCAGGTATTGCGTCACGGAAAACAATGCCAGGGCATCGATGTTGACGGCCGATGGTTCAATATCAGCCTGGGCTAAAAACCGCAGATGCTCAGCCACCTTGCCCTTCGGCGCGGCGGTGACGAGGACTTCCGAGCCTTTCTGGTCATCGGGTGACCCATTGGAAAACCGAGCGGGCGGGAGGATGACGCTTCCAATGGCCAGTTCTTCGAGCGGCATGGGCACCAGGTTTTCCATTTCGAACGGTACCACTTGCGTCAGCTTGGTCGCGTCCTTGAACGGCAAAGAGAGAGTTCGCACGAAGAGGTCGTGACAAGGAATGGCGGTGACCAAACGGTCGGTGGCATAGAGACCGTGTTGCCAGAGAAAGCCGCGCAGGGCCTTGGCCCGCCGCGCCGGATCAAGGTCTTCCGGCTTGGTGAACGGCAGGGGCCGGTGAAAATAATCGATAGCTTCGCGGCCGCTCAGGCGTCGGCGAAAGCGGACGGCCTTAATGGCCGTCTGCCCGATGTCGAGTCCCACACATTCAGTCACGATCGCCATGGATCGATCCAGCGGTGCCGAGGGTCCACGTCGGTGATACCGGTGTTGGATGTTTCCTCATGGGACGAGCTCTCACACCGGGTTACTTTACAACGCGATACGGGGTTGTGCCAATGGGCCAACGATCTTGAGCACGAGGGAGGACCCCACCGGGAGCGGCGGTAACCCCAAGGCCGCGGCTTTTGAGACCGATCCCAAGCCCGGCACGATCGTGACGCTCGCCGCCAGGCGGCTGGTCCCCAATGGCTGTTGAAGCGAGAGGGTTCCCTCTCCCGCGAAGGAGCCATCGTCGCCCTCGCCTTTTAGCTCGTTGATCGTGCACAACGAGTCTCGACAGTCCAGGCTGGCGGACAAGGAAACAAACGAGAGTGACAGGGTGCGTCCGTTGCCAAGGGGGATGTGGTCGATGTTTATGTTTGTTGCCGTGACCGTCCAGGTCCCTTCCCCTCTGCTCTGGGCGGCCGAACCGGGTTCGGTGTTTCGATAGGAAAAGTTCCCATCAAGTGTTCCTCTCGTCAGATAGCGGGGAAACAGCCGGGATAGATCGACATGCTGAAGCCGGCCCGTCATTGACCAGGGGCCTTGCATCGACCAGGAGGACGACGAAAGTGTTAGACGGCCGAAGCCCGGCGCAAGCGCAGTCTCATCCACTTGGGCGGAGAGATCGAGAGCGAGACGTCCCCCCACCAAAGGAAGTAACTGAAGGTTGGCACGGAGCAAGCCCACTTCTACTGGCTCTCCCTCCGCTGGGGCGATAGAGACTCGCCGCCACTCGACGCCCAATGGCCAGGCGACCGACCAATCTCCGGTTCGGATGGATAACCCTGTCGCCCGTTGTAGTTCAGAGATGAGCCGTAGCTGGAGAGCGTCATAGGGAAATGTCACGATCAGGCTCAGCACGAATGTGGTGAGACCGGCTGCGATCCATGCGAGCCGTTCCTTTCTGGCGTTGAACCAACCGCCGCTCATGAAGCCGCCTCGATCGTTACCCACTCGCGGACGGTCCAGGGTTCTTTCTCCGGCGGCTGAATCGTCAGTTCGATCAGGACCGCCTTGGGCACCTTGCCCAGTCCGCTCCATTCATCGACCCAGGTGCGGGTTTGAGCGTCAAAGTAGCGGAGATTGAACGAGGTGACGTGGGTTGCCAGCTCTACCCGGTCGATGGAGTCGTCGGTGAGGCCGTAGAGGTTTTTTTTCGCATACCGCCACAAGCGATCACCCTCTCTGGTGTAGACCACGCGAATCGATTCGGTCTCCCGAGCTGCCGGTCCTCCGGATCCGTCGTTCATCGAGAGGAATGCGACGGTATCGGCCGGCCTTCCATCATACAGGCCGTTGATCCCCATCCACGGAAAGGCACTCTCGTGCCTGCTCAACGATAGATCCTCGATCATGACGCGGAGCACTCGCCTGATGGTCTGTTCGCGGCTTGACGACTCTCGTCCTGCCTCGACGAGGCGATTGGTGGTCATCAGCGATCCAAACACCATCGTGGCGATGAGGCCGAGCAACGAAATGGCGATCAGAATCTCAATCAAAGTGAATCCGGCCGATGCTTTAAAACGCATTGCCGGCGAACACATAGGTGCTGACCTCGACCGTTTCTTCGGATGTCCCCCTCGGCCAGGAAATCGTCACCCGAACTTCCCGAATCAGCTCAAGGGGGGTCGGCGCGATGGTCTGTTTCCAGCGGTAGCCGATCGGCCGCTCTTCAGCGTGAGCGCCGGGCGGAGCGCCGAGGGGAATGGGGCGGAACTCTCCGGCAGTTTCTCCGATAGGGTACAGGCCAATTAGTTCAGTTTCCAGCAATTTTTCCTGCGCGAGGATGGTGGCGGTCATCATTTCCTGAGCCCGTCGGTGGAGATCCACGTCGAAGTTCCGGAGGCCGAGCAGGAGGGGGAGTACCAGGGCCAGCAGTGCGACGGCCAGCATCACCTCCAGGAGTGTAAAGCCGTTTTGGTCAGAGAAGGACATGGACATGTCCGAGTGGTTATGGTCGAGACGAAGTCCCCTGCAGCAACACTTTGATACGATCTGGAATCGGCTGAGGCCTCACCGGCTCCGGCCGTCGATCCAAGGTTCTGATGTTGCCGGTTAGATGATCGAGCATCAGCGTCAAGGCCTGATGGTCTCCGTCGGTCATATAAATCATCGCCGGATCGAGGCGGCCGTTCGGAAAGAATAAGAGTTCTGCCACGCCGTAGGTGCGCGTCACGCCCCGTACCTGGACCTCTACGACGCGAGTCTTTTCAGGAAATGACAAGGAAGAGGCCCAGGCGGCGTCAAGGGGCCGTCGTTCTTGCTGGCCGTCCACCACCATCGCCCAGTAGGTTCCCCGATCAAGATCGAGATAGAGTTTCACCGGCTTCTGTCCGACCTCGGCCATTCGCTGTAAGGCACGGATTGTCCCGATGAACTTCCGGCCGGTGGCGCTCAAGTCATTGCCGAGGGTGATCCGCGGAACAGTGAGGGCCATCACCATCCCCACCAGAGAGACGACGAGCAGCAGCTCCAGATAGGTGAATCCCTGAGATGAACGCAGCCACCTCTTTCTGGGAGCGGCACCAGAACAAGCCGTTTCCCCGCTCCGCTTGGGGAGAGCGGCGTCTGCGTTCCAGCCGGCTCCGGCGCGCCACCGGCTGGAGGGACGCTCAATCTTTATCCAAATTCCAGTTGGAAATGTCCGCATTGACTCCTTCGCCACCGACTTCTCCATCGACGCCCAGTGAAATGATTTCATATTCTCCGCGCGGGCTTGGGCTTAGGTATTTAAAGGGATTACCCCAGGGATCTTCCGGCAGTTTGGGTAGGTAGCCGCCGGGTTTCCATTTCTTGGGAATGACGCCGACGGTCGGTTTTTCGACCAGGGCTTTAAGGCCCTGTTCGGTGGAGGGATAGACGCCGTTGTCCAACTTGTACAGTTGAAGCGCTCCCTCGATGTTTCTGATTTGCACCTTGGCCGCCGTGCGTTTAGCCTCGTCGGTTCGTCCCATGATCCGGGGCACCACCAGCGCCGCAAGAATGGCGAGGATGGCCACGACGACCATAATTTCGATAAAGGTAAACCCACGTTCGCCGATGCCACTCTGGATCCATTCTCTCGTTCGTTTGAACTTCCGCACGGTTCTCACCTCCTCCGTCATGCTCGAACCATCTGCCCCATTTCGAAGATGGGTAGCAGAATGGCCACCACGATGAAAAAAACGATCCCGCCCATGGCTAAAATCATGATCGGCTCCATGAGCGAGGTCAATCGGGTGATCACTCGGTCCACCTCGCCGTCGTAGATCTGGCTCAGCCGACGGAGCATTTCTTCCAGCTCGCCGCTGCGCTCCCCGACGGCGATCATGTGGGTGACCAATGCTGGGAATTCGCCACTTCGCTTCAAGGGATCGGCGACCGTTTCGCCTTCACGGATGTTCTGCCTGGCGCTTTCAACTGCCTCTTCCAGGATTCGATTGTTCATCACGCGCTTGGCGACATCCAGGGCGTCCAATAGCTGAACTCCACTGGCCAACATGGTTGCCAGTGTGCTGGCCAACCGGGAGATTGATACTTTGCGAGCGACGTCTCCGATCAACGGCAACCGCAGAACCAACCGATCCGCCGCCATTCGACCCCGCTCCGTGTGAAGGGCGCGCTGGACCAGCAGCAGGCTGCCAAGCACGAGGCCGACCAGCCACTGCCAGTAATCGGAACAGAAGCTGCTCACCGTCATCAAGGCGACGGTCGGCCAGGGTAGCGCTTGATGCATGTCCGAGAAGACCGCGGTAATCTTGGGCACCACGAAGGTCATCAAAAAGAACAACAGGGTGATGCCGATAATGAGCATCAGGACCGGATAGAGCAAGGCGTTGGTGATCTTATGCTTGAGCGCCAACTGTTTTTCCAAAAAGTCGGCTAGGCGGGTGAGAATCTGATCAAGGGCGCCGCTGGCCTCGCCCGCGCGAACCATGTGCACGTAAATGCGCGAGAAGTCCTTGGGGTGCGTTTCCAGCACGTCGCTGAGGGAACGACCGTTACGGATCTGCTCCCGAATGTCCGCGAACAGTGCCTTGACGGGTTTCTTGTCCGTCTGATCGACAATGACTCCCAGAGCGTCAACGAGCGGCAGGCCCGCGATCAACAGGGTGGCGAATTGCCGAGTCACAAGCGCCAGCTCACCGGCGGTCATGACGGCAGCGCGGCCAGTGCGAACGGTGAGCTCGCCCTTGGTGCCCGCGGTGCGTCCAAGCAGCGGGCGGGTGTGTTCCGCCACTTCGGTGGGGAAGATGCCTTCCTTGCGCAGTTTGAGCCGCGCGACTTTCGGATTCTCCGCATCGATGATGCCCGTCGCGGAGCCGCCGTCGGTGCGATAGCCGCGATAGTGATAGACCGGCATGGCTAGATTTCGACTTCTTGCTGGGTGATGCGCATCACTTCTTCCAGCGAGGTGTGGCCTTGTAGGACCCGCTCGGCACCGTCCTGCTTAAGCGTCATCATTCCCTTGGCGATTGCCGCCTGCTTGATGGCGCTCGCATCCGCCTTACTCCCAATCAGGCGCCTGATCTCATCGTCCAGCACCATCAGCTCGAAAATCCCCGTGCGCCCTCGATAGCCCGTTTGTGAACAGGCCTGGCAGCCGACTCCCCGATAAAGCGTGATGTCTGTGTGGGGCGGCAGATCGAGGCGACTCACTTCCTCGGCGCTCGGTTTGTAGGGCGTCTTGCACTCCGGGCAAATTTTGCGGATCAGCCGCTGTGCGAGCACCGCGACGACCGAGGAGGCGACCAAAAACGGTTCGATGCCCATGTCGATGAGGCGCGTGGCGGCGCTGGCCGCGTCGTTCGTGTGCAGGGTGGAAAATACCAAGTGACCGGTCAAGGAAGCGTGGATCGCGATTTCTGCCGTCTCGCGGTCCCGGATTTCTCCGATCATGATCACGTCGGGATCTTGACGAAGAATCGAGCGCAGCCCTGCGGCGAACGTTAAGTTGATCTTGGGATTCACCTGCATCTGGCCGATGCCCGGCAATTGGTATTCGACGGGGTCCTCGATCGTGATGATGTTCTTGTCGGGAGAATTGATGTGGCTCAATGCGGCGTAGAGCGTGGTGGTTTTGCCGCTGCCGGTCGGCCCCGTAACGAGGATCATCCCGTGCGCCAGTTGAATCAATCGGTGAATGGTGGCCAGGCGTCCTCCAGAGAATCCCATTTCAGAGAGGTTCAACAAGCGTGTTTCTTTTTCGAGCAGCCGGAGCACGACCCGCTCGCCATGGGAGGTCGGCAGCACTGATACGCGCAGATCGATGTCTTTGCCGGCCGTCCGGATCGCAAAGCGTCCGTCCTGTGGCAGCCGTTTTTCGGCGATGTTGAGGCCAGCCATGATCTTGATGCGAGCGATGATGCTGGCTTGCAGGTGTTTGGGCGGAGTCAGGACCGGGTAGAGGACGCCGTCGATGCGATAGCGGATGACCAGGCCGCGCTCGAACGATTCGAAGTGAATGTCGCTGGCCCGTTGTCGTACGGCCTGAAACAAGACCGAGTTGACTAGCCGAATGATCGGTGCTTCATCGGTCGCGTCCAGGAGATCCTGCGGTTCATCCAGCTCATGGGCGAGCTGATCCAAACTTTCGCTGGCCGCGATATCTTCCATGACCTGTTCGGCGCCGGCGGGGTTGGCGGTCTCGTCATAGGCGCGGTTGAGACGGGCGAGCAACGCAGCGCCGGTTGTCAAGACCGCCTTGATAGGTTTGCCAAGCAACAGCCGAAGATCGTCGAGCGCCACGGTTTCTAGTGGATCGGTCGAGGCGACCAGAATGGCGCCTTCTTCCTGGCGGAGGGGGAGCACGCGGTATCGCCGGCAAAAGGTGATGGGGACCTTTTTGATCAAGTCATGGTCCACGGCCACGGTTTCCAATTGGGGCATCCAAGGCAGTCCGAATTGCAGCGCCAGGCCCTCCAATAACTCTTCCTCGCGCAACATGCGCAGGTGCAGGAGCACCTCGCCCAAACGTCCCCCTTTTTCTTGCTGGTGAGCCAGGGCTTCTTCCAATTTGGCGTTCGACAGGTTGAACCGCTCCCCCAGAATACGGCCGAGAAGCGGTCTCCCATAGTGAGATTCCTGATGAGTGCCGATGGAGGTCATACCGTCTGTAGCGATCGAGCTGGCAGGCGATGGGTGGGGCGGTTGCGATTGTTCTGTGTGTCGATTCGGGTGGTGATGCCGGTGTTTCCCATGGATCTTCACGGTTCGTTGACGGCGGCGTGCGCCGGGAGTGCTCAACGCAGTTCGTAGGTGACGGTCGTCCGCCGATTGTTGCGGACGAGATCCAGCTTGACGACCTGCTCATGTTTCAACTGCTGAAGCAAGTTGAGAACCGTTGCAGGGTCTCGAATCTCGACACCGTTGACTCGCTGAAGAATATCTCCGGTCCGAATGCCGATTTTCTCGTAAAAACTGGCTGGTGCCATGTAGTCGATCCGAAAGCCGTTGATTGCTCCGTTGAGCATGTAGGGGACCGCCCGAGCTTGGGTCAAGAGTCTGGGCAAGTCGTTGAGAGCCTGATCTACTTCCCGACGATCCACGACTTTTCTGATCGAGGACGAAGACGTTGCCGCAAACGAGGAACCGGCTGCCTCCAGGTCTGCGCCTCGTGGCTGTTCAGGTATCGCCAGCTCGACCAGCTCTTCCAGGTTTCCTTGCCGAACCACGATACCATTCCGCCGAATATCGACTACCTCTCCCACATCGGGAATCTCGTCGTGCAGGCGGTACAACGTTTGTTTCTTGGTGGCCTGCTCCTCGATGATGGCAAACACACCGGTTCGCTCTCCCATGACGACGCCAATGAGGCTGATTTTTGTCGCCGCGCCAATTGATGTACGGATGGGAGTCCCTGATCCCTCCGGATTGACCGGTTCCCGCTGAGGAGGTAAGGCGAATAAGCCGCTTGAGCGGACATCCTCCACGAAGCGGTGGGGCGCATAGGAAACGGTCGTGACCATGGCCGGCGATTCGGACTGTGTTGGTGTAGCAGAGGGTAAAGGGGTCGCCCGCAGGGCATCGGCGACAAACGCATTGATGGAGTGGGCAAGCAAGACCCCGCCCCCAACGAGGAAGGCGAAGAGACCGACTCGCTTGCTGAGTGACGATGGTGCCTCCATTTTATTCCACAACGTGCCGGTTTTTAACCGGGAAATATACTACCGCCTCGTGATTCCTTATGCAAATTGTGGGCAATTTGGAGCAGGGGGTTTTTGCTCTGGCGCCGATTGAGAGGCACCGGCAATCATGGTTCACGTGCTAGCAGTCTAAACTGACGATATCGGTCGGATGAAAATAATCCCAGATACCGAATAATCCAGCAGGATCCGGGAAATTAGAGTGGGTGGAAAGAGCCTCCTCGCATCCCCCTGTGGCCCTTGTCCCAAAGTGATCACCGGGTGACAAGAATTGAAAGGCCAGGGAGCGAGGCGGATTCATGCAATGGTTCCAAATGGAAGAGGACGGTGTAACTTCTTGATCTCCTGATACTCCCGCTGTTTCGGTGTCGGAGACCTTCATCAGCCATCAGCACGTATCGTGGCATGGATTCTGCTCGCTATAGGTGGGGGCTGAGAGATGCTATGGGTGATCAATGGCATGGAATAGCACAACAGGAGACCGGAGAATCAACCGACTCCGTTGTTTCTGTAACCGAATGGTATGAGCGGGGATTGGCACTCAAAAAGGCCGGACTTTATAAGGCGGCGATCGATCAGTTTGAACGAGCTGCAGCCGATACAACTCTGGCGGTTAAGGCCTATGCCCAGATTGGATTGTGCCTGAAGATCGCCGGCCAGGGCGAGGAAGCAGTGACGGCTTTTCGCAAAGCGTTGGCCGGCACAACGGTCACTTCTAAGGAAAGGGTTCAGGTGTTGTACCTGCTGGGACGGACTCTTGAGTCCTTGGGGCGGATCGAGGAAACCCTGGAGGCGTATCGGTGGATCAGACGAGAAGACCCGGCCTATCGGGATGTGGCGGCTCGCATAGAACAATTAAGCGAGCGGCGTCCGGGTCCGTCTGAGAAAAAAAGTCGGTCGGGAGAGACTGGTCTGGCGGGCAGTTTCATGAAGCTCAGGCAAACGTTGCTTGGGACGTCCAAATAGACAAGTGATAGACAAGTGCTCACGGATGATATCGTCCCATCATGCAACATTCCTCCATGTAACAGTCCTCTCATGATTTCCTGTGCGAGATCGTATGCTCTCTTGCGTTGCGCCCCTCCCCAAAATCCGTGCTTGAGTGTGGCTCTGCCCCGTGTGTTCCAAGTGTGCTAGACTGCGGTCCGTTGGGGAGGAAGACCAATGGATTGTCTGTTGATTCGGCATGGTATTGCTGTGCCTCCTGATGAATGGGAGGGAGAAGAGGACAAGCGGCCATTGACGCCCAAGGGGAAAAAACGGGTGCTCAGGGCCGCCGCGGGCCTGGCTGCCTTGGAATTCAAACCGTCTCATCTGTTCAGCAGCCCATTGAGTCGGGCCCTGGAGACGGCGAGACTCATTCAGTCCGTTCTGTGTCCCTCCATCAAGGTTGAGACATGTGATGAATTGACTCCTGATTCGACGCCGGAACGAATTCTTGCGTTCTTGGCTTCACTTCAGCCGGAGTCCGTCGTGGCATGTGTGGGGCACGAGCCGCTCCTTGGCGAGACGGCCGCGTTTCTGTTGTGTGGAAGGGCGTCACGCAATTTTCCGTTTAAGAAAGCCGGCGCCTCGTTGATTCACCTCCCGGGAGCTCTAAAACCAGGGCATGGCATCCTGCGTTGGTGGCTTGAGCCGATGCAATTGCGGGCCCTCGGCAAGGGAGGTATCTAAGGAGAGGGCGCGGTCAGCTTATGGAAAGAGGGCGGAGAGGCAAGTGTCTACCGGGAGTTGCGCAAGACGGGGAGGATGTAGCTCCGTAGTTCTTCCTGGATCTCTTCTGGCGGTTTCCTGGCATCGACGACGTTGAAGCCAAATTCTTCCGCCATCTTGTCAAACTCTTCGATCATAAGCGACTGGTACTTTTTAAAGCTATCGTAGAGGTCGGCACCGAGCCGAAGGTCCATCCCTGATTCCCAGTAATTCATGCCGTTGGTTTCGATCACACGAAGGGCGAGCGTATCCACATCGATGCGGAGATAGCAGACAAGGTCGGGGATCAGCGCGAAACCAAAGACGTCTCGGATCCACTTCCGATCGCCGCTCCGCACAAAGTCGCGTGCGAAGGCGGTATAAATGTAGCGATCCGAAAGGACCACGAAACCGGACCGCAGTGCCGGAATGATTTGGTGCTCCAGGCGATCAGCAAAATCGGTTGCGTATAGAAGGCTCAACGACCAACGGTCGAGGATGTTGCCTGCCTTGGCCACTTCAATCGTCTTGGACATGAGGTTGGATCGTGTCCAGCCGGTGGTCACCACTCCATATCCCTGGACCTCCAGCCATTCCTGGAGCATTTCGACGTGGGTGGAGCGTCCAACACCGTCTGTGCCCTCGATGGCGATGAGTTTTCCCTTGAGATCACTCGGATCGAGGTATGTCAAACCGTCGCCAAAATAACGTGCGGCGCCCATAGGTTCCTCGCCTGGGTTTGTACCCCCGTAGAGCCTCTTCGACCAACGTTCTCATGCGTTCCTGCTGGGTTTCGATGTTTTCGGTCGCATCCATGGTCAGAAGGCCGAACTCATCTACGATTTTGTCGTACTCGACCAGAATCCGTGATTGAAACAGCCGGAAACTTTCCGTGATGTCTGAACTGAGATTCAAGTCCATGCCGGCCTCGTAGTATTTGAACTGACCGCGGGTTCCATGCACCAGCCGCGAAATGGCCACTTCGATTGGCACCTTAAAGTAGAAGGCCATGTCCGGCTTGACGGCGAAGGCATAGACTTTTCTGATCCACTCCCGCGATACACCGCGCACCACGTCTCGTGCAAATGCCGTATACATGTAACGATCGGCTAGGACCAGCATGCCGGCTTTGAGCGGTGGAAGAATGTGATGGTAGTGCCGGCTGGCGAAATCCGCGGCATGCAGCAGGCTGAACGTGGTCGGGGTGAGACTCTTTGTCTTTTTGCCGCGTTTCGTCGTGTCTTTAACCAGATCGGAGGAATTCCACTCGGTAAAGAAGACCTTGTACCCCTTTGACTCCAGCCACTTGCGCAAAAGCAACAGTTGTGTGCTCTTGCCCGAGCCGTCGATTCCCTCGACAATGATCAATTTCCCCGGGTAGGGGTGGGGAGCGGGTTTATTTTGCTCTTGAGCCGTCATCGGGGGGAAACTCCCTGCGTAACTTCAGAAAATCTGATGGGCCGGCGAAATACCTGTTCGAACAACTCGGATCGATTTTGGGCTGCCCAGAGTTCCATCTCGGCGTCTCCGGAAACCATGGCTTCAACCACGGCGGTTTTGCCGAGCCTCACCTGAACGGCCTGCACGACGGAAAAGTGAGTTCGATCAAGGCCGTCGGCGATGCGCAGCAAGGCAGCCAGGATCTTGACCACGCGCCGCAGGGATGGGGGCAGGTTCTCAAATCCCTGGTGTTTGAGGGAAGGAAGGGCGCGGCGGTGATACCGGGCTACGTTGGCCATGACCTCGATTTCGGAGGCGGTGAACCCCTCCAAATCACTGTGGCGGATCAAGTAGTAGGCATGTTTGTGATGCTGACGCGCGTTGATGAGGTAGCCGACATCGTGCAGCATGGCCGCATACTCGAGCCAGCTCCGTTCCTGTGCTCCCAGTCGATGCCATGGTTGCGTTTGATCGAACAAGCAAAGAGCCAACGCCGCGACGTGGAGGGAGTGAACTTCAGGGGCATGACAACGCCGGACCAGCCGCATGACGCTGCGGCGGCGTACGTCCGGAATTTCTCGCTCAGCCTCTAGCCCTTCGCGATGGCGGACGATGAAATCGTAGATGACGCCTTCTCGGATCGCCTTGTCACAGAGAGTCATTTCCTGAAGTCCCAGCAGCTCCATGAGACATCGGAGCACCACCGCGGCGGGCAACAATGTGTCGGCCCGTTTGGGGTCCAGACCCGGTATCGCCAGCCGGGCCCGCAAGGACGAACGCGCCAGCTCCGTTTCCAGCCAGCGCAAGTCCTTCAGTGCGACGGTGGCGAGGTTGTGTTGCGGCAACGGTCGTCCCGTCTGTTTGAGGTGGATCACCTCGGCCAGGTTGGCAGCCATTCCAGATGTGGCGATCAGCTGATCGAATTGTTTAACCGTAAATGAATCAATCGCGGCGCGGAGTTGACCTGTGACAGTCTCTTCAAGGACGTGCAGGACCGGAGCGGGTGGAGGAGTTTTGGAAAGGAATTGATCCACCAGCCGAATAGCTCCCAATTTAAGGCTTTGGGCGTGGAGCATCCGCTCGCGGTTACCGACAATCAGTTCTACGGACCCTCCTCCCACATCGACAATCAGGGCCGGTTTCTCCGGAAGAGCGATGCTGTTCTTGACGCCCAAATAGATGAGCCGAGCTTCCTCTGTTCCACTGATGACCCGGACGGCCAGGCCGGTATGCTCCGCGATCCGGTTCACAAACTCACCGCCGTTGCGGGCCTCGCGCACGGCGCTGGTGGCGACCGCGACCATCCGATCAAATCCTTTGTTGTGGGCCAACGTGACTAACGTCTTGAGGATGGACAACGCCCGCCCCATGGCCTCGTCGGATAATCGCCGCGCGGCAAACGCGCCGTCGCCCAGCCGAGTGATGTCTTTAAACCGGTCGAGAATTTTATAACCGCCGTCGGGCAGGATTTCGGCCAGCACCATATGGATGGAATTGGTTCCGATATCGATGACGGCGAGCTTAGCCACGGAGGGGACAGCCTTCGACCGCTATGAATAAGATCATCGAGGACTTGACAGCATGGAGGACCTTAAAGAAGGAGCGGCAGTCTGTCAAGCACGCGCTCATTAAGGTTGTGTTACAACCACATCTGCCCCGCTGAAGACCGAGAGCGGCCCAAGATTCATCGAGGCCACGCTCGTCTTCATGGCATGGCCTCGGCTCATCCCTCGCCTAGTCTTTGACGACGAAACGGACACTTCGGTTTTTTTGCATACATTCGCTGGTGTGTTCAAAGCAGAGGGGGCGATCTTTTCCATAACTGAGGATACTGAGATCAACCGTCAATCCCAATGCCTGGAGGTAATTCTTCACGTTTCTGGCTCGGCGTTCTCCCAACACCAGGTTGTAGGCCGATGTTCCGACCTCATCGCCGCGACCTTCCAGCACAACACGGGCGACGCGGTCTTCTTTCAGTTGCCTGGCGTTCAGGTCCAACGCCGTCAGGGCGTCTGGCCGGAGGGTGTCCCGATCAAAGTCAAACAGAATGTCCATTAACGGTCGGCGACTGATGCCTCCCAGGTCTCGTTCCGAACCTCCATCTGGTTGGGCCTTGGTCATCACACTCCGGTCGGCCTCCTTGATCGGTTGCTGTGTGATTCGTTCTGCGCGAGGCACTCGGTTGGTTCCTGTTCCGGAACCTGATTGGCTGGCGCAACCGGTGACAACCAGCAAGGCGACGGTTAGTACCCCCACAGCCCCCACATACTCTTTGTGCCGCATATGCCCTCCTCTCTCGAGACGGCGTCAGTTATCATCTATTCTCCGTCAGCATCGCCCTAGCCATTCAGCATTCAGTCGGCATTCAGATGGATAAGGACTTAAGTTGTTCGTACACCGTTTGACTCTTTGAGAATCGCTCCCATCCCAGGATCGCCAAGGAATCGTCGACGTAAGCGGGCGTCCGCATGCCATTGAGCACGCACGTCACCCCGGGAGTGCTGGCCACGATCCATAGCGCCTTGCGGGACAGTGTTTCGTGGCGATGAGACTCCGGTATCAAGGGGTCGATCGTTCGATGGATCCTGGCGGCTCGTGATTTGCTTCGTTGGGTAGCCTCCTGACGCAGGCCGCGCAAGAGCTTGTTTAGCGCCTCTGCATATCGTTCGTGCCATGATTCCCATTGTTCGGCCATTGCCTCGGTCACCTGCTCTGATAGTAGCCGAAGGGCCTGATTGATGCGCGGAATCACGGCCTGTTGCTCGATTTGCTCCCATTCTTCTCTCCCCCGAACCATCGGCCGGAGGTTCCGTAATTCCTCCCCCCAGTTGAGCAGCTCGCTCAGCGCGGCTTGATCGGGTGGGGGGCTGCTTGATCGGCTTGATTGCAATGCTGGTGCAATTGTGCGGCGGTATTCTTGCTCGATTGCCACGACAGCGTCAAGTTGCCGGTCCACGTCGATATCGGTATCGACGAGCGGGAAGTCGGCCAATCGCACGAGGCCTCCTTGGTGGGAGGGCATGGCGTTTAATGGCCGGTTTACCAACACGGCCAGGCCGTGTTGGCTCGCCAGTTCCAAGACTGTTTGCCGGCTGTCTGGACCGGTGTTGGCTGTGAGGGCTCCGCTGGATTCGAACAGGTTCATGGGAAACTGAATGACGCGAAAATGATGGGCGGAGGCACCGGCCATATGGGCGGCGGTCTGCGCGGCTTCAAGGAGCAGGGAGAGGGAAACCGCTTCAAATGTTTCAGGGGGCGACGCCAAAGTGTTCGAGGAAACTCCGTACCATTGCAAACGACCGGCTGCCACTTGTGATTCGAGATAGGCGAAGGCCTGTTGGATCCGGCCATAAAAAACTTTGCGCAGGGTAGCCTGGTCACGTTCGCCTCGGCGGACCGCGTCCGATAGAAAATATTCCGGGTTGTGGAGGAGGCAGACGTCCAATGTGGATAGTCCCAGGCGATCAAGCGACTGGGTCAACTGGTCGGCGAGGAATTCCGGATGGATGCAGTGCCAGATTCCCTCCCCATACTTTACCATTTCGGGATAGGGGCGGCCTGCCTGCTCTCGAATTTCCGCATATTTGAGGGTTTGGCCTTGAACATATCCGATTTTTGAGACGACCACCACGTCTTCGCGGCGTAGGTCGCCGGCTGCAATGAGCTCCGCCAGGACTGATCCCACCAGCCGTTCGCTGTCCCCGTCCATGTAGTTCGTGGAGGTGTCGATTACATTGCAGGAGGTGCGCAGGGCCTTCTTGAGGGCCTCTCGATGCGCAGCTTCCTGGAGGTGGACCCGGTAGGTGCCGAACCCCAGGCGTGTTACCGTAAGACCGGTGGTACCAAAGGTGGTGAAGCCATTGGCCAAGGAGGAATTCCCCGTTCGTCCAATGGCGCGGGCAGCGTATGAGGCGGTTCCTTCGGCGGTGGCGTAGCCCGTAAGGGAGGTGGACGTCAGGATTTTGGGGCCTTGGCTTCTGTGGTCGGTTGTGTTGTCAGGGGATGTCAGGGCACTGCGAACGTCATGGGGATTGGTGATTGGTTTGAGGCAACAGAAATGTCGGCACACGTAGAGCGCCGGTTTCCCTTCTATCAGGTGCCGGCCGTGCAGCAACGGGAGGGAGGACGGTGTGGCGGGATCGAGGGTGGCAATAATGCGGTTGGGTAGATAGACTTCTGCCACCGCGTGCCACAGAGCTTGGAACTCTGGTTGACGATCATTGCCGACGAAGGCGAGCTCGACCGGTCCTTCCGTTAGAAAGTCCAAGACGCACAGCGTTTTGGCAAAGGCCTTGGGATAGCGGGCGATTTGGCGACCATACAGACGAATTGCGCCAATGGCCGCCTCTCGCCAATCACGACGGTCAAAGTGAAAGGATAGGCGGGCCAAGGCCGAGGCGGCGACGGCATTGGCGCTGGGGGTCGCCCCGTCGTGCCCTTCGCGGGTTCGGAAGAGGAGCGATTCATGTTCTCGGGCGGTGGTAAAGAAGCCGCCGTTCGTCTCATCGTGGAAGTCACTTAAGATAAAATCAGCCAACCGCGCTGCGGCATGGAGGTACTGCTCATCAGCACCGGCCTCATAGAGGTCAAGCAATCCCTCCGCCAGATAGGCATAGTCCTCCAGGTATGCATTGAGATGGGCCCGTCCGGCTCGCGAGGTTCGTAAAAGCCGACCATCGGGTTTAGCATGGGTTCGAAGGAGGTACTTGGCCGCCTGTTCAGCCGCATCCCGATACCGGCGGTTTGCCAGCACTCTGGCTGCCTCGGAGAAGGCGGAGATCATCATTCCGTTCCAGGCGGTGATGATCTTGTCGTCCAATGCGGGAGGGACACGCCGCTGGCGGGCTTGATAGAGGATCGGCTTTACGCGAGCCGCCGTTTCCAATAATTCGTCCGGAGTGACATTGAGTGTCCTCGCGACGGTTTCGATCGGACGAAGGCGGTTGGGAATGCTCTTGTGTTCCCAGTTGCCTTCCTCGGTGATGTCGTAGAGGGCGCAAAACCGTCTGGCGTCCTCCTGGTCCTTGACGGCTGCCAAGACTTCCGCCGGGGTCCATACGAAAAACTTGCCTTCCACTCCTTCCGAGTCGGCGTCGGTAGCCGAAAAAAATCCACCTTCGGGGCTGGTCATTTCTCGGAGCACATAGTCCAGGGTCTCCGTGGCAACCTGCCGATAGAACGGCTTGTGCGTTACCTGGTAGGCCTCGAGATAGGTCCGCGAGAGCAGCGCGTTGTCGTACAACATTTTCTCAAAATGCGGGACTAGCCAGCGGTTGTCGGTGGAGTAGCGGGCAAACCCTCCGCCGATATGGTCATAGATGCCTCCAGCTGCCATCATGTCGAGGGTCTTGGTGACCATTGTGAGGGTCTGGGCGTCTCCCGATCGGTGATAGCAACGGAGCAGGAGCGACAGTCCTGTTGCTGGCGGAAATTTCGGTGCGGATCCGAACCCCCCGTAGGTGGGGTCAAATTCTTCTTTAAATTGGGCAACGGCCTCTTCCAATGACGTTTCGCCAACGGAAATGGGAGGGGGCACGCGGGCAGCCTGCTTTAAGCGTTCCGTCAAGGTCCGGGCTTGAGCGTGGAGGTCGGCCCGGTGATTTTTCCATGCTTCGGCGATGTGCCGTAATAATGTCCCAAATCCTGGTCTTCCCCATCGGTCTTCGGGCGGAAAGTAGGTGCCGGCGAAAAACGGTTCTTGATCGGGTGTCAAAAAGACGGTCATCGGCCATCCGCCGTTGCCATGGTTCAGGGCGACCGTGGCTTGCATGTAGATCTCGTCCACATCAGGTCGTTCTTCCCGATCGACCTTGATGCAGATGAATTCGCGGTTCATGAGTTCCGCGATCGCTTCATTTTCAAAGGATTCCCGCTCCATCACATGACACCAGTGGCAAGAGGAATAGCCAATGGACAGGAGAATGGGGCGGTTGGTGTCCTTGGCGGCCTTGAATGCCTCCGGACCCCAGGGATACCAATCTACAGGGTTGTAGGCATGTTGGAGCAGGTAGGGACTGGTTTCGTGGATGAGGCGATTGGGCTTTCTTGAGCCTGAAGACATGGGCGCACCCTAGCATTGCAGCAGGAGCATCGTCAATGTGGAGGAGCAGCCCCTCCCTTCCAGGCCGTCCTGCATGGAGAGGTGGACAAGCATCCAACCAGGAAAGGACCGTCGCCTCCACCGTTTTTTGAAACCGGTGACCAACGCTGGGATCTCAGCCTCGAAGGGGCCTTGAGTATGGTAGGCTTAAACCACCGAGGGATAAAGGGCGTGATGACCGACGACGATTCCCGCTCGCATTACCAGTTGACGGTTCGTTTGGAATTGGCCAATAGGCCGGGCGTGTTTGCCCGTGTCACAGCCTTATTGGCGGAGGAAGAGGCCAACCTCGGGGCTGTCGATCTCATCTCGGCGACAGGCAGCCGTATGGTGCGCGACATCACGTTCGATGTACCGAGCGAAACCCACGGGGAACGGGTGGTGGCCAAGCTCCGTCAGTTGCCCGATGTCAAGGTGATTTCAGCCTCCGATCGAATTTTTCTGCTCCATCTTGGGGGAAAAATCCGGGTGGAGGGAAAGGTGCCGCTCAGAACGAGGCAGGTTCTCTCGATGGTCTATACTCCCGGCGTCGGTCGGGTTGCTACTGCGATCGCGAAGGATCCCCTCAGTGCCTATGTGCTGACCAGTAAAGGCAACAGTGTGGCAGTAGTAACCGATGGGTCGGCGGTGTTGGGGCTGGGTAATCTTGGTCCGGAAGCGGCGCTCCCTGTGATGGAGGGGAAGGTGATGTTGTTGAAGGAATTGGCTGGCATCGACGCCTGGCCGTTGTGTCTGCGGACGCAGGATCCGGACGAGATCGTTCGTATTGTGGAGGGGGTCGCACCCGGTTTCGGTGCCATCAACTTGGAGGACATCAGTGCTCCTCGGTGTTTTGAGATCGAACGGCGGCTCAAACAATCGCTGGATATCCCGGTCATGCACGATGATCAGCATGGGACGGCCGTCGTCGTATTGGCGGCTCTGACCAACGCGCTCCGGGTGACAGGAAAACGACTTGAGGATGTCCGTATTGTGGTTAACGGCCTAGGGGCGGCGGGCATGGCCTGTTGCCGCATGTTGCTGGCGGCCGGGGTCTCTCATTTGGTGGGCTGCGATAAGCAAGGCATCATTTTGCAGGGAGACATTCCCACCTTGCATGCCTGTCGGGCCGACCTTCTCTCATGCCTGACGCCGGACAGACCCCGCGGGACCTTGCGTGAGGCGCTCAAGGATGCCGATGTCTTCCTGGGCTTATCAGTGGGCAATGTCCTGAGCGCCGAGGATCTTGATCTCATGGCTCCGGACCGGATCGTCTTTGCCATGGCGAATCCTGATCCGGAGGTGCCACCTGATCTGGCCCGTTCGCATTGTCGTATCTTTGCGACCGGCCGCTCCGATTTTCCCAACCAGATCAACAACGCTCTCGCCTTTCCCGGGATCTTCCGGGGAGCCCTCGATGTCCAGGCCCGTGAAATCAATGAAGCCATGAAACTAGCTGCAGCCGAGGCGATCGCCCATGCCGTTCCCGAAGGGGCGCTGAGCGAGGAGTACATCATTCCTAGTCTCTTCGACAAAACCGTCGTGCCAAGGGTCGCCCGCGCGGTCGCTCTTGCTGCTAGACAGACAGGAGTCGCTCGACGACGTCCTCCGTTGGAGGACGAATCCGAGAGTGACAGGAGGTAACTGAACCAGTGCTTCGGCTGTGCGGGAGCAGGAAAGGGCAAAGTTGGCCACCAGCAGAGGAGCCTCTTTTAGGACAGGGTTTCGGCTGTGGTACAATGCCCCATCGTTCGGGCTGGTGGCCTAGGTGGGTGAGGCAGGACGATGCCCTTTTCAATGAGCCGATACCTCAAGTTTCGCCAGGGGATGCAAAAACGGATCGGATCACTGCGGGCCAAGGCTGAAGAGAGTTTAGATGTTGCCGTCGATGTGATGATGGAAGAGCGGGTTGATGGGTTTTTTCGCGTCGAACAGGGACTCGAGGAAGTGCTTCGCTCGTTGGCCGAAATCGAAGAAGAGTTGGACGCGGTCCGGGACCTGTCGGGGGCGATGAGGCTTGAGTCTCGACTGGAGTTTGTGGAAGACCGGTGGGATGAGTTCGACAGCGAAATTCGGGAGCGGCCGAGGCGACGGCGCAAAAGACTCAACTTGGCGGATATCTTCAAAGCTGCCAGTGGAGGAAGCGGGGCCCTTTCGGACTATTCGGGAAGCGGTATTCACTCAGCAATGGATGCCTATGCCGTTCTGGGGGTGGAGTTCGGCAGTTCGCTGGCTGAGGTGACCGCTGCGTTTCGGTCGAAAGCGAAACTATTGCACCCCGACGCCAACAATGGCGACCGTAGTGCCGAACCGGAATTGCGCCGTATTCTGGAAGCCTATCAATTTCTCAAAGAATATCTGAGTCTCAGCAATATTGATCCCCTTCGACCACCCGATCGCCCTTACCAGCCGTTTGAATAGTCTCGCAGCCTGATGACCACATTTCCCTACATTGCGACTGCCAAGGCCTTGCGCGAATTGTGCGAGCGATTGCAGGACAGTCCGCGGATGGCTCTTGACACGGAATTTGTTGGCGAAGACAGTTTTGTGCCCAAGCTCGAGCTGATCCAGGTGGCCACAGACGACATGGCCGCGGTGATCGACTTTCCCGCTGTTCAGCACGGCCATGCCCTCGACCTCTTTTGGGAGATCCTTTGTAATCCGGCTATCCAAAAGGTCGTGCACGCGGGCCGGCAGGATTTGGATTTGTTCGCGATCCACGCTGGGCGGATCCCTAAGCCGTTTTTCGACACGCAAATCGCGGCGGCGATGGTGGGCTATGGGGCACAGGTGGCCTACGCGAGCCTGGTGCAACGGGTGCACGGAGCCAAGCTGGAAAAGGCCCATACGTTTACGAATTGGAGTGCCCGGCCCCTTTCGCAGGAGCAACTGGCCTATGCGTTGGATGACGTGACCTACCTATTGGCGATCTACGATCATCTGTATGCGCGCCTTTCCCAAGCCGGCCGGTTGGAGTGGGCCGTTGAAGAGTTTTCACGTCTGGAAGCCGTCGTGGGGGAGATGCGGCGCCATTCTCAGGACCGCTACCAACGGGTGAAGGGATGGGACACCCTCAAGCCCAAGTCGGCTGCGGTGCTTCGGGCTCTGACTGCTTGGCGTGAAGACGAAGCGAAGCGGCGCAATAGTCCGCGGGGGCGAGTCATCCGCGATGAAGTGTTGCTCCAATTGGCGCGGCATCCGCCGCGCACCCTGCAGGCTCTCCGTACTATTCGCGGCCTTCATGAATCGGAAATCACCCGAAGCGGCGAGGCGCTGTTGAATGTCATTAGCGCCGCGCTGGCCTTGCCGCCATCCGAATGGCCTCAAGTACCCCGCGAACGAAAACCTGAGCCTGAGTCAGCCGGATTGGTGGAGCTCCTCCAAGCAGTACTCAAGGCCCGGGCAGCCCAGCAAGATATTGCTCCAGCTCTGCTAGGGACGACGGCCGACTTGCAGGCGTTGGCTGCTGCCAAGGCCAAGTGCGCCGCCGGTCATTGCCTCTCCATCGACCTGCCGTTGTTGAAAGGGTGGCGAAAAGAGATGGTGGGCGATCTCTTGCTGGATGTGCTGGATGGGAGACTCGCCGTCCGGGTCGATCCGTTGACGGGAGTGGTTTCCTGGACCAGCGTGGCGGGGGAGAGGAATAATTGATCGACGACACGAACGCTGCCCCGTGGGTTTCTCTAGGCCTCTGGTTTCCAGCGGCTTGGTAAGTTTTTCCGTATCGTGTTCGTTGCTCCGATCGCCGCCTTGAGCGTGGCGAAAGCGCTGGCTTCTGGTTTCTTCTTGGCCAGAAGAGGCAGACGGCATTGACTCTCCTCATCACGGTTCGTCAAGGCCCTTGGGGGAGGCGATCAAGAGCGGACCGGCCTCCTCTAAAGTTAGACAAAATAGACTATTTAGATTACAGGAATTGTTTGAGTGACTCCGCTGGTCTGGCCAGGATTGCTTTGTCACCTTTCACTACCAGCGGGCGCTGGATCAGGTCCGGGTGCTTGACCATCAGCTCGATCAGTTCATCGTCTGAGAGCGTCTTCTTGGCCAGCCCAAGTTTCTTGTAGATGTCTTCCTTGGTTCGCAGCACGTCTTTCGGGGAAAGCCCGGCTTTCTTGAGAATGGTTTTGAGCTGGTGTTTGTCGAATGGCTGTTCGTAGTAGTTGACCGCCGTGAAGGGCTTTCCGCTGTCCGTCAGCAGCTTGATTGCCTCCCGGCAGGTGCTACAAGTTGGTTTGTGGTAGATCGTTATGTTGGCCATGGCAGTCTCCTTGGTGAAGGTGGTCCTTGACGATCGATCCTTGACGAAGTTTTCACCGCTGTGCTTAGATGCTTTCCGCTCAAACGGAACCGACGGTGTCGAGATTTGTCGCATGCCGTGGGCGGGTACCAGTTCATCAGGCCACTATTCCTGCGCAACGTCAACGCAGCACACCCTTAAAGACCTCCGTATCAAACGCAAGGGCCAGCCCGTGTTTGTGCTCGGTCATCTGCTCAATCGTCGAGGGCAAGAAGCTGTTTTTGAAGGGTTCAACGATCGGCTCGCCCTTGTCAAGTTCAGCGATGGAGGAATCGTGGGCTATGACCCTCGCGAGCTCCTGTTGCCCACGGAGATCGACGACCGTGGCGTGGCCTATTTTGAAATTCGCTCCTGCCGATCCTGCGAAATACTCTTCCCCCTCACAAAGGAAGAGGCCGACTCGGATCAGGAGCCAGTCCTCTGCCCGGAATGCAGACCTTAGTCCACAAATGGAGCAATCTCCAGCGCTTTCTTTAACAGGCAATCTCCCGCCACCCCTTGCAGCGACATCGGCAACATGGCACTGTCAAGGACCCGTACCCACGTCACGTGAAAACCGCCTTTGCCTTTGTGTCCCTCCAATTTTAAGGCATGGCAGATCTCCAATTTTTTCCACAGGGGGTTGGACGCAATCTGATCCGTCGGCAGAAGCACCAGATCCTCCACCACTCCGTCGATCGAGACCTTAGCCGTCACGCGCCTGGTATCTATCGGGGGATCTGTGACCACGGCAAATGCCAGGATTGGATCTTCCCCAAACCCTGGGGACGTGCCGCTCCCCACGAGCAGCGCCACCAGCAGGCAACGGAGGACGGTGATCACGGTTCTTGGGGGGGCAGCGGGGAAAGATGTCGTTACCGTCAAAGGTCGCAGTTGCGCCATTGCCGCGGCTGAGTATGCCAACGGTGAGGGGCTTTTGCAAGAATCCCGCTACGGCAGCGTTGATTCATGGTACGCTTAGGTTCAAAGTCCACCACAGTGGTGAGGTGCAATCATGCCGCATGATTTCATGCCCGGATTGGCTGGTGTTCCCGCCGCCACGTCGTCGATCAGCGACGTCGATGGTCAACGAGGTATTCTTGAGTATCGAGGCATCAGGGTGGAGGAACTTTGCGCCAAGTCTTCGTATCTTGAAACTGCGTACCTTCTGTTGTTCGGTCGTCTCCCGACAAAGACCGAGCTGGATCGCTGGACGACCGATGTGACCCACCATCGGCGCATCAAATTTCGCATTGTGGATTTGCTCAAGTGCCTTCCCGAACAGGGGCACCCGATGGATGCGTTGCAGGCGGCGGTTGCGGCACTGGGCATGTTCTATCCGGGGCGGAATGTCAAGGATGCCGATAACAATTACTGGTCGGCCGTTCGCCTGATTGCCAAGCTGCCGACGATTGTGGCGGCATGGGCGCGCATCCGTCGTGGCGATGATCCAGTTCCCCCGCGCGACGACCTTGGTTTTAGCGAGAACTTTCTCTATATGTTGACAGAGACGGTGCCGCCGGCTCTCTGGAGCGATGTGTTCGATGATTGTCTGATCTTGCACGCCGAACACACGATGAATGCCTCGACGTTTGCAGGGTTGGTGACGGCCTCGACACTCGCCGACCCCTATACGGTTGTGACGTCGGCCATTGGAGCGCTCACGGGGCCATTGCACGGTGGTGCCAACGAAGAGGTAGTTCAGATGCTGATCAAGATCGGCTCGCCCGATCGAGCTAGATCTTATGTGGAAGAAAAGCTGCATGCCAAGCAAAAATTGATGGGATTTGGCCACCGTGTCTACAAGGTCAAGGATCCGCGCGCAACGGTTCTTCAGGCACTCTGTCACCGTCTGTTTGCCGAGAGTGGCCCGTCGCAACTCTACCAGATTGCGTTGGAGGTGGAACGAGCGGCGGAGGATCATCTTGGCCGAAAGGGTGTGTATCCCAACGTCGATTTCTACTCCGGTATCATTTACAACAAGATGGGCATCGAAACGGATCTCTTTACGCC